>NZ_JBHUIY010000026.1:0-51058 GCF_042683125.1 Phaeospirillum tilakii | reverse complement strand
GGTGCCGGGGCGGCGGGCGCCGCCGCCGGGGCGGCACGGCCGTCGGCCATGTCGTTGAGCCGGGCGATCAGCGCCGAATCGTCCCCCTCGGGTTCGACTTCGTTTTGTTCAAGATGGCCCAGGATCGCCTTGATGGTGTCGATCGACTGGAGAATCAGCGTCACGGCATCGGGCGTGACTTCCAGTTCCCCATCGCGGAACTTGCCCAGAACATTCTCGGCGGCATGGGCGACGTGCTCGAGGCGCGGCAGGCCAAGGAACCCGCAGGTGCCCTTGATGGTGTGCACCAGACGGAAAATATTGCCGAGGATCTTGGGGTCGTTGGGGTTCTGCTCCAGGGTCACCAGGGCGACGTCGAGAACGGAAAGGCTTTCCGATGTCTCGGTCAGGAATTCACTGAGGAGATCATCCATGGTCGACTCCAGTAGGGTCCTCGAGGGCTCCCGCCCGCCAAGGCGTCAACCCCTCCCGACACTTCCGGACGGATTCACGAAAGGCCGATCGGGTTTAGTCATAACACGGCCGGGTTGGCTCGGGAAGAACCGACACGGCAGCTTCACGCCAATAAAACCTTTGCGCGGCGAAGTCGATGGCAGGCCGTTTCATGTCGCCATCCGGCCACCGTCCACGCCGACTTCAACCACGATCGCGGTCCCGCTCCGCGCCGCCAGCAGCGCCGCCCACCCGGCCGGCGCGGTGCGCGGCGAGAAGGCCGCCACCTGTCCGGCGAGCGCCGCGCGGGTCTCCGCGGCCAGCTCGGCCCCGCCGCCGTGGAAGGCGACCGACAGGCCATCCAGTCCCGGCGCGTCATCCGCCGCCAGCGCGACCCGGATCGAGCCGCCGCGCGGCAGGGCATCCCGCGCCACCATCACCAACGCCAGCACCAGCCGCAGCCGCGCGCCGTCAATCTCATCCGCCCCGACCTGCCATCCGAGGTCGAAGCGCAGCGGCGCCGCCGCCTCCAGATAGGCCCGCACCAGGGCCTGGGCCTCGCCGCCGGGCCGGGCCGGCCCCGCCGGCCCCAGCGCCGCGCGCAGCAGCCGCAACCGGGCCACCGCGGCCCCGGCGCTGGCCGAAACCAGCCGGGCGATCTCGGGGTCGGGGTCGTCCCCCAGCAGTTCCACCCCCGACGCCACCGCGCCGAGCGGTCCCGCCAGGTCATGACACAACCGCGCGCACAAAAATTCCGTTAAAGTGCTGTCGATATCTTTCACCCCGCCCTCACCCGCGTTGTCGACGAGCGACCGCGACAGCCTCTAGATGGGCAGACCAAGGGAACTGGTCAATAGGCATAAGGCGCTCGATTTGCCATCCGCCCGCCGCCAGCAGCCTGAGGTCGCGTCCCAGCGTCGCCGGCGCACAGGACACCATCACCACCAACTCGGGGCCGCCGCGCCGGTCGGGCGGACGGGCCAGTTCGGCCGCCTGGGCGGCGGCGCCGGCCCGGGGCGGGTCGAGCACCAGGGCGCGGTAGGGCGCCAGCTCGACCGGGCTCAGCGGCCGGCGGGCGAGATCGCGGGTCTCGACCGTCGCCGGCAGGCCGGCGGCCCGCGCCGCCGCCGCCAGCGCCTGCATCGCCGCCGCCTCGCCCTCGATGGCATGGACCGCGCCGCGCCGCCGCGCCGCGATCGGCAGGGAAAAGCTGCCGCAGCCGGCATAAAGATCGGCCACCGGGCCGTCGCAACCCTCCAGCGCCGCCAGCACCCGCGCCGCGATCGCCTGCTCGCCCTCGCGGCTGGGCTGGAGGAAGGCGCCGGGCGGCGGCTCGACCGCGACCGCGCCGAACCGCACCAGCGCCGGCCGGCGGCGAACGATCGGCTCGGCCCCGCCGCCGCCGGGGCGGCGCCAGTGCAGCCGGGCGAGGTCCGCCTCATCGGCAAAGCGGGCCAGCGTCTCGCGCGCGAAGAGATCGAGATCGAGCGCGCCCTCGATCACCAGATCGAGCCCGCCCTCGGTCTGGGTGACGGTGACGTCGCCGCTGCCGCCCGGGACCAGCGTCGCCAGCAGCCGCCGCAGCGGCGCCAGCACCATGGTCAGCGCCGGCAGCAGCAGCGGACAGGACTCGAGATCGATCAGGGCATGGCTGGCGCGGGCGTTGAAGCCGAGCTGGGCCACCCCCCGGCGGGTGCTCCAGGCGAACACGGCGCGGCGGCGGCAGCCGGGGGCGACCGCCACCAGCGCGTCACGCGGCACCTCGCCCAGGCCGGCATGAGCCAGCGCCCCGGCCAGGACCTCTTCCTTCCACGCGGTGTGGGCCGCGGGGGCGAGATGCTGGAGCGCGCAGCCGCCGCAGCGGCCGAAATGGGGACAGACCGGCGCGGCGCGGTCCGGGCCGGGCGCCAGCAGCTCGACCAGGGCGGCGGCGAGGCCGTCGCCGCGCCGGGCCTCGATCCGCGCCAGCACCCGATCGCCGGCGACGGTGAAGGGGACATAGACCGTCTGGCCATCGAGGCGGGCCAGCCCGTCGCCCTGGCTGCCGACCCGATCGATCTCGAGGGTGACGGTGCGGGGCGCGGGCGGGCGAACGGCGGAACGGGGGGAACGGGCGGGGGAGCGCACGGAACGGTCACCGATGGGGGGAGAAAGCGGGGAAGGCCCCGGACGCCAGGACCGGGCCAACCCTGCCACTCGTAGCACGGGTCCGCCCGCCGCCACCAGCACGAAAGGAGCGCCCCTGCCCCGCGCCGGCGGCGGCCGGCCAGGGCGGCGGCGAAGCGGCGACGAAAAAGCCCACAAAACCCCTCCCCACCCGGGGGCTCTTCGTGCTTTATTGTCCCCCCTTTTCCGCCCAGGCCGATGGGAAAACGATGCAGAGCTTGAACACGTACCGCGCCGGACCGGACGAGCGCGGTCATTTCGGCATTTTCGGCGGTCGCTATGTCGCCGAAACGCTGATGCCGTTGATCCTCGAGGTCGAACGCGCCTATGCCGAGGCCAAGGCCGATCCGGCCTTCGTCGCCGAATACCGCCACCTGCTGGCGCAGTATGTCGGCCGGCCCAACCCGCTCTATTTCGCCCGCCGCCTGACCGAGGCCTGGGGCGGCGCCAAGGTGTTCCTCAAGCGCGAGGACCTCAACCACACCGGCGCCCACAAGATCAACAACTGCATCGGCCAGATCCTGCTGGCGCGGCGGATGGGCAAGACCCGGATCATCGCCGAGACCGGCGCCGGCCAGCACGGCGTCGCCACCGCCACCGTCTGCGCCCTGTTCGGCATGCCCTGCGTGATCTACATGGGCGCCACCGACATCGAGCGGCAGGCCCCCAACGTCTATCGCATGAAGCTGCTCGGCGCCGAGGTCCGCCCGGTGCGGTCCGGCGCGGCGACGCTGAAGGACGCGATGAACGACGCCCTGCGCGACTGGGTCACCAACGTCGCCGACACCTACTATCTGATCGGCACGGTGGCCGGGCCGCATCCCTATCCGGCGATGGTGCGCGACTTCCAGTCGGTGATCGGCGACGAGGTCCGCGCCCAGATGCAGGCGCAGGAAGGCCGCCTGCCCGACAGTCTGGTCGCCTGCATCGGCGGCGGCTCCAACGCGATGGGGCTGTTCCACCCCTTCCTCGACGATCCCTCGGTGCGGATCATCGGGGTCGAGGCCGCCGGCCACGGCCTCGACAAGGCCCATGCCGCCAGCCTCAGCGGCGGCCGCCCCGGCGTGCTGCACGGCAACCGCACCTTCCTGCTCCAGGATGGCGACGGCCAGATCACCGAGGCCCATTCGATCTCGGCCGGGCTCGATTATCCCGGCATCGGCCCGGAACACGCCTGGCTGCGCGAAAGCGGCCGGGTCGAGTACGTCTCGGCCACCGACGACGAGGCGGTGGCGGCGTTCCAGTGCTGCACCCGGCTCGAAGGGATCATTCCCGCGCTGGAATCCAGCCACGCCATCGCCCATGCCGGCAAGATCGCCGGCGGGCTGCCCGCCGATCACCTGATGGTGATCTGTCTGTCCGGACGTGGCGACAAGGACGTCGCCACCATCGCCCGCACCCTGGGCGACGCTCACCTCGGGGGATTGGTGTGATGAGCCGGATCGCCGCTCGCTTCGCCCAGCTCAAGGCCGAGGGCCGTGCCGCCCTGGTCACCTTCATCACCGCCGGCGACCCGGATCAGGCGGTCAGCCAGCAGGTGCTGGCCGGCCTGCCCGCCGCCGGGGCCGATCTGATCGAACTCGGCATGCCCTTCACCGATCCGATGGCCGACGGCCCGGCGATCCAGCAGGCCGCCCTGCGCGCCCTGGCCAGCGGCGCGACGATGGAGCACACCCTGGCGATGGTCGCCGAATTCCGCCGCCAGGACGACGTCACCCCGATCGTGCTGATGGGCTATTACAACCCGATCCATGCCTGGGGGCCGGAGCGTTTCGCCGCCGACGCCGCCCGCGCCGGGGTCGACGGGATGATCGTGGTCGATCTGCCGCCCGAGGAAGCCGGGGAACTGGTGCCGCATCTGCGCGCCCAGGGGATCGATTTCATCGTGCTGACCACGCCGACCACCGACGACGCCCGCCTGCCGGTGGTGCTCGCCAACGCCTCGGGCTTCGTCTACTACGTCTCGATCGCCGGCATCACCGGCACCGCCTCGGCCTCGGAAGACGCGGTGGCGGCGGCGGTGGCCCGCATCCGCCGCCACACCGACCTGCCGGTCTGCGTCGGCTTCGGCATCCGCACCCCGGCCCAGGCCGCCGGGATCGCCCGGCTGGCCGACGGCGCCGTGATCGGCTCGGCCATCGTCCAGACCCTGGCCGAGGCGGTCGGCACCGCCCGGGCGGTGTCCGCGCCGCTGGCCCTGGTCGGCGAGCTTGCCGCCGGCGTCCGCGCCGCCCGGCCCTAACGTGTTTCAGGAAAGGGTTGTGTCATGAACTGGCTGACCAATTTCGTCCGCCCCAAGTTCCAGCGGCTGGTCGCCACTCCGCGCGAAGTGCCGGAAAACCTGTGGCATCGCTGCTCGGTGTGCGGGCACATGGTGTTCCACCGCGACCTCGAGGCGGCGCTCAATGTCTGCCCGCATTGCGGCCACCATCTCCGCCTCAAGATCAAGGCGCGGTTGCAGATGCTGTTCGACGACGGCGCCTATCAGCGGATCGAACTGCCCAAGCCGGTCGATGACCCGCTGAAGTTCAAGGACCAGAAGAAGTACACCGACCGCCTGAAGGACGCCCGCGCCAAGACCGGCGAGCAGGACGCGATCATCGTCGCCCATGGCAAGATGGGCGGCCAGGCGGTGGTGGTCGCCGCCTTCAATTTCGATTTCCAGGGCGGCTCGATGGGCGTCGCGGTCGGTGACGGTCTGGTCGCCGCCGGCGAACTGGCGATGGTCCAGGACGCCGCGCTGATCGTGGTGCCGGCCTCGGGCGGCGCCCGCATGCAGGAAGGCATCCTGTCGCTGATGCAGATGGCCCGCTCGACCGTCGCGGTCGACAAGGTCAAGGAAAAGCGCCTGCCCTACATCGTGCTGCTGACCGACCCCACCACCGGCGGCGTCTCGGCCAGCTTCGCCATGCTGGGCGACATCGCCATCGCCGAGCCCGGCGCGGTGATCGGCTTCGCCGGCGCCCGCGTGATCGAGACCACCATCCGCGAAAAGCTGCCGGAAGGCTTCCAGAAGGCGGAATACCTGCTCGAACACGGCATGGTCGACATGGTGGTGCCGCGCCGCAATCTGCGCGAAACCCTGATCCGGGTGATCTCGCTGCTGCGCAACCGCGCCCCCGCCGCTCCGGTGATCCCGCTGCCGGTCGAACCGGTCCAGCCCCCCGCCGCCGAGGGGTAAGGTGTCGGGCTGCCGCCCCGCGCGCCGATGGCGCGCAACATGAGCGACTCAGGCGGGCTGCCGCCCGCCGGCCCGCCCGGGGCGATGCCCCGGACCCCCTTCGTTTCCAAAACGGAGGGGGGCGGGGACATCGAAGCGGTGATCGAACGGTTGACCGGGCTGCATTCAAGCGCGGTCGATCTGTCGCTCGACCGGTTGCGGCGGTTGCTCGACGATCTCGGCCAGCCGCAGGAGCACTTGCCGCCGGTGATTCACGTCGCCGGCACCAATGGCAAGGGCTCGACCGTGGCGTTCCTGCGCGCCCTGGCCGAAGCGGCCGGGCAGCGGGTTCACGCCTACACCTCGCCTCACCTCGTCCGTTTCGCCGAGCGGATCCGGATCGCCGGCACCCTGCCCGACGACACGGCGCTGATCGCCTTGCTCGAGGAGGTCGAGGCGGTCAATGAAGGGCGGCCGATCTCGTTCTTCGAGATCACCACCGCCGCCGCCCTGCTCGCCTTCAGCCGGACCCCGGCCGAGCTGTGTCTGCTGGAGACCGGGATGGGCGGGCGGCTGGACGCCACCAACGTGGTGGCGCGGCCCGCCGTCACCGTGCTGACCCCGATCGGGCTCGACCATCAGGCTTTTCTCGGGCCCGACCTCGCCGCGATCGCGACGGAGAAAGCCGGCATCCTCAAGCCCGGCGTGCCGGCGGTGTCCGCCGTCCAGCCCCCCGCCGCCGCCGCCGTGATCGCCGCCCGCGCCGCCGAACTCGGCTGCCCGCTGACCATCGCCCGGCCCCGCCCCGACCTGCCGCCATTGCCCCTGCCCGGCCGGTTCCAGCGCGACAATGCCGCGCTGGCCCTGACCACCGCCGCAATACTCGGCCGGTTCCCCGCCGATCCCGCCGCCCTGGCCGGGGCGACATGGCCGGCCCGCCTGCACCGGCTGACCCATGGCCCGCTGCCGGCGCTGCTGCCGCCCGATTGGGAGCTGTGGCTGGACGGCGCCCACAATCCGCACGCCGCCGCCGCGCTGGCCGAACAATGCGCCAGCTGGAGCGACCGCCCGCTCGGCCTGGTGCTGGGCCTGCTGGCGGCCAAGGACGCGGAATCGGTGCTGCGCCCGCTGCTCCCTCATGTCACCGCCCTGCGCACGGTGCATTTCACCAGCGCCCAGCTCCGCCTGACCGCCGCCACCGCCGCCCCGGCCGAAACGGTCGCCGAGACGGCCCGCATTGCCGGCGCCCGCGATGCCGCGCCATCGACCGACGTCACCGCCGCCCTGATCGACCTGCGCACCCGCCTGCCCGGCCCAGCCCGCATTTTGATTGCCGGCTCCTTGTACCTTGCCGGCACGATCCTGACCGACAACGGGTAGCGGAAAAGGCCCCCCGAGGAACCCGCGAAGAGCCAACAGCCCCACGCCCGGTCAGATCCAACACCATTGAGGGAATCGCCTCCTCCTTCGACGCGCATTGTTGATTTTTACGCGTTTTTCGAACAGCATCGCCACAATATGCAATCGAAAAACGAGTATTATTGTGAATATTTTCAGCAGCTTCACCTTCGGCCGTCTGATCAAGACGTTCGTTCCCGGTTTCTTCTGGCTGATGTCGCTGGCTCTGGTGGTCGATGGCTATCTTCGGCCCGAGACGAACCTTCCCTCCCTGATCGACAAACATAGCGACGCCCTGGTCTTCTCGATCACGGTTATTCTCTGCGTGATCCTCGGTTTGATCTCCAACACCCTGGTCTTCGCCGGCCTCAACGATCATTTCGTCCGGACCCCGGTCCGGCTCAATGCCAGGAATCGAGCGTTCATCGCCGCCAAGGATCGGATTGAGACCCGCATCCGACAACATTTCTGCGACCTTTTGACCAAGCAAGGCGCCTTCGACGGAGAGGACGGTCAAATTTTGCGGGAGGAAACCGAGAAAAATCTCGATCCGGAATACGCCATCATACAAAAAGATGATTTCTCAAAAATCGTCTATGTTCAGGAGCAATACTGGTACTACATGGAGCTACACATCAATCTTGCCTTTTCGATCGCGTTGTGCTTTACTTGCTACATCGTTCGGGCCATGATGGCTGGAATAGATGTCGTCAACGAGGAAACTTTTCTTGGATTCGCACTGACGGCGGTCATCTTCATCGGTCTGGTCAAGATGGCGCGAACCAATTACCTCCGTCATCTTAAGAAAATTTTCAGTATTTACTGCACGTTCCTTTCGGAAACCATCGGTCGCAACGACAAGGAAAACACCGCCCCATCGGCCGGTTGACCCCCAGCGAAGAGGTGCCCATGACCACCTTCTTTTTCGATCTGGATGGCACGTTGTGCGATTCCCGCCCCGGGCTGCTGCTATCGTTCCAAGCCGCGTTCAACGCCCTCAAGGTCTCCGTCGAGGAACTCGACCGTTTCCTGGGCACCCCCCTGCCCGAAGCGTTTCGGTCGGTGATGGCCTCGATCAGCGACAAGGACATCGCCCATGGCATCGATGCCTTCCGGCAGGAATACGAGGCCCGCGGCATTTTCCAAACCCCGCTGTACCGCGGCGCCGCGGCCCTGCTGAGTTCGATCCGCCAACAGGGACATCACTCCTGGCTGGTGACGTCGAAGCCGCAGAAATATGCGGAACAAGTGGTGACGAATCTCGGGATCAAAAATGATCTGAGGGGCGTTGTCGGGGCGGGACTGGACGAAAGCGACACCAAGACCGGGCTGATCGCCCGCGCCCTCAGGGAAAGCGCAGCCCGCCCGAACCAATGCCTGATGCTGGGAGATCGATCCTATGACGTGATCGGTGCGCTGGAGAACGGCGTCACCCCGGTCGGGGCGCTGTGGGGCTATGGGAGCCGGCGCGAACTGGAAGAGGCTGGTTGCCGAGAGTTCTGCGACGATCTGGCTCAATTTCACGAACGGTTTCTGTTTCTCGCCCCATCGCTGTTTCCCCCGGAACAACTGCCGTTGGCAACCGCCCGGCGGCAGAGCCAAGCGATTCACTGAATTTCGGGGAGGTCCAGGAACCTCAGGTTCCTGGCGGGTGCGGGCGGAGCCCGCGTGCGGGTGCGGGCGGAGCCCGCGTTTTTTCCCATGAAAAAGGCCCGGAACCTTGCGGTTCCGGGCCAATTCCGTTCAAGCCTGGGACGAGAAGCTTACTTCTCTTCCTGCGCCTGAGCCCGACGCATCGCGGCGCCGAGGATGTCGCCGAGCGAAGCGCCCGAGTCGGACGATCGGGGAGGTCCAGGAACCTCAGGTTCCTGGCGGGTGCGGGCGGAGCCCGCGTGCGGGTGCGGGCGGAGCCCGCGTTTTTTCCCATGAAAAAGGCCCGGAACCTTGCTGTTCCGGGCCAATTCCGTTCAAGCCGGGACGAGAAGCTTACTTCTCTTCCTGCGCCTGAGCCCGACGCATCGCGGCGCCGAGGATGTCGCCGAGCGAAGCGCCCGAGTCGGACGAACCGTACTCGGCCATCGCCTGCTTCTCTTCCTCGACTTCGCGGGCCTTGATCGACAGGCTGACCTTGCGGGCACCCTTTTCGACCGCGGTGACCTTGGCGTCGATCTTTTCGCCGACCGCGAAGCGCTCGGGGCGCTGCTCGGAGCGTTCACGCGACAGGTCGCTCTTGCGGATGAAGCCGGTCAGGCCCTCGACGCTGACTTCGATGCCGTTCTCGGTGACGTGGGTCACGGTGCAGGTGACGACGTCGCCCTTCTTGATCGAGGCGATGGCGTCCTGGAACGGATCGGAGGAGAGCTGCTTGATGCCGAGGCTGATGCGCTCCTTCTCGACGTCGACGTCGAGAACCTTGGCCTTGACCACGTCACCCTTCTTGTAGTCCTGGATGGCGAGGTCGCCGGGCTTCTCCCAGTCGAGGTCGGACATGTGAACCATGCCGTCGATGTCGCCGGGCAGACCGATGAACAGACCGAACTCGGTGATGTTCTTGATCTCGCCTTCGACCTGGGTGCCCGACGGGAAGCGCTCGAGGAAGCTTTCCCACGGGTTGGAGATGGTCTGCTTGAGGCCGAGGCTGATGCGGCGCTTCTGCGGATCGACGTCCAGCACCATCACTTCGACTTCCTGCGAGGTCGAAACGATCTTGCCGGGGTGGACGTTCTTCTTGGTCCAGGACATCTCGGAGACGTGGACCAGGCCTTCGACACCCGGCTCCAGCTCGACGAACGCGCCGTAGTCGGTGATGTTGGTCACGCGGCCGGTGAACTTGGCGCTGACCGGGTACTTCGACTCGACACCCTCCCACGGATCGGCGTCGAGCTGCTTGATGCCGAGGCTGATGCGCTGGGTTTCCGGGTTGAAGCGGATGACCTGGACGCGGACGGTCTGGCCGATATGCAGCGCCTCGGACGGGTGGTTGATGCGCTTCCAGGCGATGTCGGTGACGTGCAGCAGGCCGTCAACGCCGCCGAGATCGACGAACGCACCGTAATCGGTGATGTTCTTGACCACGCCCTCGAGGATCTGGCCTTCCTTGAGGTTCTCGATCAGCTCGCTGCGCTGTTCGGCGCGGGTCTCTTCCAGCACGGCGCGGCGCGACACGACGATGTTGCCACGCGAGCGGTCCATCTTGAGGATCTGGAACGGCTGGGTGGTGCCGAGCAGCGGGGTGATGTCGCGGACCGGACGGATGTCGACCTGGCTGCCGGGCAGGAAGGCGACGGCGCCGGACAGATCGACGGTGAAGCCGCCCTTGACCCGGCCGAAGATCACGCCATTGACGCGCTGCTGATCCTGGAAGGACTTCTCGAGCAGGGTCCAGGCTTCCTCGCGCTTGGCCTTCTCGCGCGACAACACGACTTCGCCGTTGCGGTCCTCGTAGCGCTCGATGAACACGTCAACGCGGTCGCCCGCCTTGATCTCGGCGGCACGGCCGGCCGAGGCGAATTCCTTGAGCGGCACGCGGCCTTCGGACTTGAGGCCGACGTCGATCACGGCGTAGTCGCCGTCGATGGAGACGATCAGGCCACGGATCACCGAGCCTTCGAACGCGCCGCCGACGCCCAGGGTTTCGTCGAGCAGGGCGGAGAAATCATCGCCCGCGACAGGGGAGGAAGTGGTCATGGAGTGGAAATTCCTTTCGTGTGTCACTGCGTTACCGGCCAGCCGGTTGGATCCGGCGGTCTTTTATCGAGCGTGAGGGACGCTCTCCCCGAAAACGAAAGAAACCGCCGCCCGGGCAGAGTCCGGACGGCGGGCGGTCAAGTCCGACGCGCTGGGGCGGCCCTCAGGCGATCCCCTTCTCCCGCAGATGCGACAGCGCCGCGGCGAAGGCCTGATCGGCGTCGAGATCGGAGGTATCCAGCAACAACGCGCCTTCCGCCGGCTTCAAGGGCGCAACCGACCGGTTACGGTCGCGGTCGTCGCGCTCCTTCATGTCGGCGAGAACGTCAGCGTATATACCCCCACGGCCGGCCGCCTGCAACTCCTTCAGCCGCCGCTCGGCCCGCTTTTCGACCGAGGCATCGACGAACATCTTCACCTCGGCGGCGGGGCAGACCACGGTGCCGATGTCGCGGCCGTCGAGCACCGCGCCGCGCCCGCCGGGCGGATGGGCGGCGAAGCGGCGCTGGAAGTCGAGCAACGCGGCGCGCACCCCGGGGATCGCCGCGACCTTCGACGCCGCCTGGGCCGCGTCGTCGCCGCGCAGATCGCCCGCGCCCAGGGCCTCGGGGGTCAGCGCCCGCGCCGCCGCCTCGGCCAGCGCGGGATCGGCCGGATCCTGGCCGGCGCGGGCGAGGCCCATGCCGACGGCGCGATAGATCAGGCCGGTGTCGAGATAATCGAAGCCGAGCGCCGCGGCCAGCCGCCGCGCCAGGGTGCCCTTGCCCGCCGCCGCCGGGCCGTCGATGGCGATGATGGTCATGACGTGTCTGTTTCCTCCGCTCCCGCACCGGCGGGACGGCCCTGCTTTACCCGCCGGTGCCGCCCCTTGTCCACTGCGGAGGGGTTCGGCTAAGGTTTGCCCCCATCGCCGTACCCGGGGGGACGTGAAAGAATGAAGATCAACGGGGTTTCCTATCGCACCATCTGGCTGGCCGCCGATGGCGCCGGGGTCGAGATCATCGACCAGACCCGCCTGCCGCACGAATTCGTCGTCATCACCCTGCGCAGCTCGGCCGAGGCCGAGGCGGCGATCCGCGAGATGTGGGTGCGCGGCGCCCCGCTGATCGGCGCCGCCGCCGCCTACGGGCTGGCGCTGGCCGCGCGCGAGGATGCCTCGGATGCCGGGCTGGCCGCCGCCTATCAGCGGCTGCACGCCACCCGCCCGACCGCGATCAACCTCAAATGGGCGCTCGACGAGATGATCGCGGCGCTGACCCCGCTGCCGGTGGGCGAGCGGGTCGCCGCCGCCTATGCCCGCGCCGCCGCGATCTGCGATGCCGACGTGGCCCAGAACGCCGCGCTGGGCGAGGCCGGCTGCGCCATCATCGCCGCGCTGTGGGAGAAGAAGAAGGCGGCGGGGGCCGAGCGGATCAATCTGCTGACCCATTGCAATGCCGGCTGGCTGGCCACCGTCGATTGGGGCACCGCGCTGGCCCCGGTCTACAAAGCGGTCGAGGCCGGGATTCCGATCCATGTCTGGGTCGATGAGACCCGGCCGCGCAACCAGGGCGCCAGCCTGACCGCGCGCGAACTGAACTGGCACGGCGTGCCGCACACCGTGATCGCCGACAATACCGGCGGCCATCTGATGCAGCACGGCATGGTCGATCTGGTGATCGTCGGCACCGACCGCACCACCCGCGACGGCGATGTCTGCAACAAGATCGGCACCTATCTGAAGGCGCTGGCGGCCAAGGACAACGGGGTGCCGTTCTACGTCGCCCTGCCCAGCCCGACCATCGACTGGACCATCGCCGACGGCGTGCGCGAAATCCCGATCGAGCAGCGCTCGACCCGCGAGCAGACCCACATCACCGGCAAAGCGGCCGATGGCACGCTGGTCGAAGTCCAGCTTTCGCCGGATGGGTCGCCGGCGGTCAATTATGGCTTCGACGTCACCCCGGCCCGGCTGATCACCGGGCTGATCACCGAGCGCGGGGTCTGCCCGGCCAGCCGTGAGGGGTTGCTGGGGCTGTTTCCCGAGCGGGGCTGACCTGCGCGGGCTTGGCCCGCACCCACCAGGAACCTGAGGTTCCTGGACCTCCCCGACCGGGCCGTTGCGTTCCGGACCCGGCCGGGGGAGGATCGGAGGAACCGCAGGAGGGACCGCCATGCCGTTCGCCCGTTTTCTCGATGAGCAGATCGCCGCCCACGCCGAGGTGCTCGCCCAGACCGGGCCGGCGGTGCGCGAGCCGTTTCAGCGGCTGACCGACGCCTGCATCCTCAGCCTGCACCGTGGCGGCAAGATCCTGTTGTTCGGCAATGGCGGCAGCGCCGCCGACGCCCAGCACCTCGCCGCCGAGCTGGTGGTGCGCTACCGGGTCAACCGGCCGGCCCTGGCGGCGGTGGCGCTGACCACCGACAGCTCGATCCTCACCGCCTGCGGCAACGATCTGTCGTTCGACGACATCTATGCCCGCCAGATCGAGGCGCTGGGCCGGCCGGGTGACATCGCCATCGGCATCTCGACCTCGGGGCGCAGCCCCAACGTGCTGGCCGGGCTGCGCGCCGCGCGCGAAAACGGGCTGGTGGCGGCCGGCTTCAGCGGGCGCGACGGCGGCGAGATGGTCGGGCTGGCCGATCCGCTGCTGATCGTCCCCAGCCCGGTGACGGCGCGGATCCAGGAAATGCACATCCTGATCGGCCACGCCTTGTGCGACCGGATCGAGGCGGCGGCGTAGCCGGTTCCATGTGATGGAACCGGCTAGGCTTGTGCGCGACGCGCCCCGTCCCGGGGCCGCTCAAACGCCGTGCGGGCTGGCTGCCGTCCCGGTCAAGGGCGCGGCGCGGGTGGTGGCGACACCGCCCGCACCGTCGCCGCCAGCACCAGCATCAGGCACAGCCACCAGCTCTGCCACGCCCCGAAACTGACGTTGAGCACCCCGAACACCCCGGTCAGGGCGGCCATCGCCCACAGCCGGGAGGAACCCTCGGTCCGGCGCAGGATCAGCCGCACCACCGCCGCCAGCAGCAGGATCGCCGTCACCGCCCCGGCCAGCCCCAGTTCCAGCCACAATTGCAGCAGGGCGTTGTGGGGATGCAGCGGGATCAGCTCGGACAGGGCCGAAAACCGCTTGTCGCCGACATAAAACACGTAATTGATGATCTGGTTCTGGCCCTCGGGCAGGCTGCGGGCGGCATTGACCCCCTGGCCGAACCAGGGGGCGTGCATCACCAGTTCGCCGGTGCCGCGATAGATCGCCAGCCGGTGGACGGTCGAGCTGGCGATCATCGGCAGGCGGTTGGCCGCCTCCTCCGGGGTCGGCAGATGGGTGGCGACCAGCGGCACCGCCAGGATCCATCCCGCCAGCGCCGCCGCGATCAGCACCGGGCCGCGCCGGGGAGCGAACCAGGTGACCAGGGCGGCCCCGGCCCCCAGCCCCATCACCAGCGCCGCCGACAGGCTGCCGAACCCGACCCCGAACGCCGTCACCACCAGCAGCAACAGCCCACCGGCCAGACGCGGCCGGGCCGTCGCGGTACAGGCAGCCAGCGCCGGCCAGCTCATCATCGCCGCCGCGACCAGCCCGGGCTGGGTGCGCAGGCCGAGCGCAAAATGGCCGAACAGATAGACGCCGAGCCCGAGCAGGCAGCCGGCCAGCGTGGCGCGGCCGACCAACCGGCGCTCCGGCGCGGTCAGCGTGGCGGCGGCGGCGACCACTGCCGGCCCCAGCAGCAGCAGCGGCACCGCCTGACGCAGCCACATCGCCCCGTCGCCGGGCAGGCCACGGCTCCAGGCCAGACTGGCCAGCCCGAGCAGGGTGAGGGCGGCCAGCGCCGCCAGCGCCGCCCGGTCGGGGCGGGGCCAGTGGCCCTGGGCGCGGCGGAACAGCGGCAGCACCGCCAGCCCGACCACGACGAACAGCGGCGCCACCCCCTTCGGCACGATCGCGGCCATCATCGGGGCCAGCAGCGCGGCCAGGGCGAACACCAGGGCCAGCGGCGACGGGCGGGGAGAGAGGATCATGGCGCGCCCTCCCGGCCGGCGGCGGGAGCGGCGGCGGCGGCGAAGGCCGCCAGCCAGGCGCAGGAAACCAGAGCGAGACTCATCGGCGGATCACCACGGCAGGAAGCGGCTGAATTCTTGGAACTTGTTGGCGTAGTACGCGGCGGATTCGAGGAAATAGGCCGCGTTGACGACGGCGATCCACACCAGGGCGACCAGCAGGGCCGGCAGGGACAAGGGTCTCATCGGGGCTCCGCGACGGGAAGGGAGAGAGAACAGGTGGCCGGGGTCAGCCGGTAGAGGCGCAATTCGCCCCGCCCGCCGCCCAGACCGGGCAAGGTGCGCGAGTTGAGAATCGAGAAAGGCCGGACCAGTTCGGCCTCGGCACAGCCCAGATCGACCAGCAGCCGGGTCATCCCGACGACCCCGTCCGTGGGCCAGTCGGCCGGGTCCTGGCCCCGGCGGAACAGGACATGGGTGAACCCGCCCCGGCGCAACTGGGTCCAGAACCGGAGCGGATCAATCTCGCCGGGGCGGATCTCGACCACGGTCTGGAAGATGGCGTTGCCATAAAACAGCGGCCGCTCGATCAGGTAATTGAGTTGGCGCTCGGTGTTGAACAGCCGGCTGTCGGCCGGCAGCACCCGGTTGATCTCGGCCGCCATCGCCGCGCCGCCGACATTGCGGTCGAGGAAGTCGGCGCGGCTCTCGCCGCCGGCGAGGTGGCGGACATATTTGAGGTCGGCCACCGCCAGCCCGGCGCCGCCCAGCCCCAGGCACAGCGCCACGGCGGCACCTGCCGGCCATTTCAGGGCGGAACCGGCGGGACCGAGCCGGGCCAGGGCAACGGTCAGCACCGCCAGCAGCGCCGGCAGCAGCGGCAGCAGGTGTCGGACCCGCTGCGACGGGCCGAGGAAGAACCACAAGACGGCGGTCAGCGCGACCACCGCCGCCATCGTCGTCAGCGGCGAGGCGGCGAGGCGGCGCCGCCCGGCCCAGGCGGCGGCCAGGGCGAACGGCAGCGCCAGCACCGGGAACAGGCCGAGCCCGGCCCGGCCGGCATCGAACGCGTCGGCGGGGGCGAAGGTGGCGAGAAACGGATAGGCCAGCAGGGCGGCGGGGGTGCGCGGCAGCGCCACCTCGGCGACACCGAACGAGCCGGCCATGAACGCGGCCTGGGCCTGGTTCCACAATTCGGGCGGCACCGGCAGCCAGCGCGCCAGCATCGGAAACACCGGGTCGCCGATGTTGAGCCAGTTCCAGACATACCATTGCCCGCCGGCCAGCGCGGCGGCGAGGGCGAAGGCCAGCCCGGCGCGGAGGTCGCGGCCCCGGGCCAGCAGCACCGCCAGCGCGGCGGCGGCCAGCAGCAGGCCGGGATATTTCGACCCGGCATAGAAGCCGGCGGCGAGGCCGCCCAACACCGCCCAGCGCCAGCCCCGCCCCTCGGCCACCGCGGCGATCGCCACCAGGGCGAAGGCGGCGGTGCGCGGCTCGACCTGACCGGTGCCGCCGGCATAGAGCACGGTCGGGGTGGTCAGCCACAGCAGCACGGCGGCCAGCCCCCAGGCGGGGCCGGCCCGGCGGGCGACGAGATGATGGAGCAGCGGCACCGCCAGCCAGCCGCTGATGCCGCACCACAGCGTCATCGCCCGTTCGCCGCCGAGGGCATAGGCCAGAGCGTAGGTGGTCTGGAGCAGTTGCGGCACCGCGCCATCGATCGCGCGCGGCTCGAACACCAGATGGCCGCTCTCGGCCATCCGCCGCGCCAGGGCGAAATGATAGGCGAGGCTGTCGGCATCGCCCGGCGGGCACAGCCCCTGGGCCAGGGTGGCGGCGGCGACCAGCGCCAGCAGCGCCGCCAGGGCGATCAGCATCGGCGAAAGGGACGGCGGGCGGAGCGGCCCCCCGGCACGGCGCGGCCGGGCCAGCGCCAGCCCGGCCCAGCCGGGGGCGAGCAGGGCCAGGATCGGCCCCGGCGCCAGCAGCCCGGCGGCGCCGAGCCAGCAGCCGAACCAGCCGAGCAGGCCGACCCCGAGCGGCCAGCCCCAGGCGGCGGCCGGCCGGGGGTCGGGCCGCAGGGCGGCCAGCGCCAGCAGCCCCCAGCCGAAGGAGGCCGCCGACAGGGCGAAGGCGGCGAGGAACCCGCTCATCGTTGCCCCGCTCATCGCCACAGCGTCGGCAGCAGGGCGAGAATCTCGCGGAACTGCCAGAGATAGCCGAGCCCGGCCACGCCGACCCAGCCGAAGCCGAGGGCGGCGACCAGCCGTCGCCGCGCCGCGGACGAGACAACGGAACCCGGAGCGAAAGCGGTGGGGCGGGACATGCGGACTCTGCGGTCGCCGGGAGGGGAAAGCCGGCCCACCATGGGCAGTTTCCGTGCCGATGTCAAACCCCGCGCCGACCGGAACGGACCGGCCGATGGCGAGGATTCGCCGCTCGATGCTTGACCGCGCGGGGGGCATCGTG
Organism: Phaeospirillum tilakii; assembly: GCF_042683125.1. Taxonomy (NCBI): domain Bacteria; kingdom Pseudomonadati; phylum Pseudomonadota; class Alphaproteobacteria; order Rhodospirillales; family Rhodospirillaceae; genus Phaeospirillum; species Phaeospirillum tilakii. The sequence continues at coordinate 33,758 of NZ_JBHUIY010000026.1, read as the reverse complement.
TTGTTGATGCGACACTCAAGAGGTCCCCACCGCAGAAAGACCAGGACGTGGAACGGCTGACCGGCGGCACCCGCCCTTATTTCCTGCTGACGCTGTTGTGCCTGTTCCTGTATCTGCCGGGACTGGCCTCGGTACCGCCGCTCGACCGCGACGAATCGCGCTTCATGCAGGCGACCCGGCAGATGCTGGAGACCGGCGACTACATCCGCATCCAGTTCCAGTCGGAGATGCGGGCCAAGAAGCCGGCCGGGGCCTACTGGGCCCAGGCCGCCAGCGCGCTCGCCTTCGCCGACCCCGCCACCCGCGAGACCTGGCCCTACCGGCTGCCCTCGGCGCTGGCGGCCTGGGCGGCGGCGCTGCTGACCTTCGGGCTCGGCCGCTGGCTGTTCGGCCGCCCGGTGGCGCTGCTGGGGGCGGCGATGCTGGCCTCCTGCCTGATGCTGGTGTCCGAGGCCCATCAGGCCAAGACCGACGCGCTGCTGCTCGCCACCCTGATGGCGGCGCAACTGGTACTGGGGCGGGCCTATCTCGCCGCCCGGCGCGACGAGCGCCCGCCCGGATTCGCCGCCGTGCTGATGTTCTGGCTGGCGATCGGCGCCGCGATCCTGATCAAGGGGCCGGTGGTGCCGCTGATCCTGATCGCCACCGTGCTGACGCTCCAGATCGCCGACAACCGCGCCCTGGGCGCCGGCTGGCTGTGGACGCTGCGGCCGATCGAGGGCCTCGCGATCGCCACGGCGGTGGCGGCGCCCTGGTTCTTCGCCATCAGTCAGGCCACCGACGGCGCCTTCGTCGGCGAGGCGGTCAAGGGCGACCTGCTGCCCAAGCTGCTCGGCGCCCAGGAAAGCCACGGCGCGCCGCCCGGCACCTATCTGCTGCTGGCGCCGGTGACGCTGTGGCCGGCCTCGCTGCTGCTCGGCCCGGCGCTGATCTGGGCGTGGCGCCAGCGCGAGCGGCCGGAGATCCGCTTCTGTCTGGCCTGGATCATCCCCACCTGGGTGATCTTCGAGCTGATCCCGACCAAGCTGCCCCATTACGTGCTGCCGACCTATCCCGCCCTGGCGCTGCTGATCGCGGCGGCGGCCTTCAGCGGCGGGCTGCGCGAGGGGCGCGGCACCCAGATCTGGGCCGCCGCCTGGAGCCTGATCGCCCTCGCCCTGGCGGTGGCGGTGCTGCTGGCCCCGGTCGGGTTCGGCGACCGGTTCGACTTGACCAGCCTGCCGGCCTTCGTCGCCATCGCCGCCACCGGCATGCTGTCGGCCTGGCTGGCGGTGCGCGGGCGGCCGCTCGGCGCCGCCTTCGCCGTCCTGGTCACCGCCTGCACCGCCTTCCCGGTGGTGTTCGAGGGAGTACTGCCCCAGCTCAACCAATTGTGGGTCAGCCGCTCGATCGCCGAACTGGTGGCCAGCCGCCCGCATCAGGGCCCGGTGACGCTGGTCGGCTTCTCCGAGCCGAGCGCGGTGTTCCTGCTCGGCACCGACACCCGCTTCGCCAGCGCGGGCGAGGCCGCCGCCACCCTGGCCACCCGTCGGGGCGCATTGGTGCTGGTGGCCGACCGTGACGAGCCGGGCTTCCGTCAGGCCTGCGCCGGTCAGGCGGTGACGCCGCAGGTGGTCGGCAAGGTCAAGGGATTCAATTATTCGCGCGGCCGGCCGGTGCTGCTGACCGCTTATGCCGGGGAGGACAAGCCGTGAGTCTGCTCGACACCCTGCTGCTGCCGCTCGAACGGCTGGCGATCGCGGTCGGCGCCCGCTGGCGCAAGGCCGCCCGCTGGCACGGGCCGGTCGCGGCGCAATGGCGGCGCACCTGGCGCAACCCGATGGAATGGCTGAGCCTCTACGCCCTGGTCCTGGTGCTGCTCGGCATCTTCGTGATCGACCAGCCGCTGGCCCGGCTGTGCAAGGAAAGCGTCGAGGGCGAGCTTGAGGGCTTCTTCAAGATCGTCACCTTCTTCGGCCTGGGCGGGCTGTGGCTGATCCCGTCGGGGATCCTGACCCTGCTGTTCCTGCTCGGCCGCCGGGTGGCGCTGAGCCCGGCCGGGCGCGAACGCTATACCCGGCTGGCCTGGGCTCCCGGCTTCCTGTTCCTGTCGGTGGCGATCTCCGGCCTGATCGGCGACGTGATCAAGTTCGTGGTCGGCCGCACCCGGCCGCAAATGCTGTTCGACCAGGATCTCGCCACCTTCGAGCCCTTCACCCACGGCTGGGCCTACAATTCCTTCCCCTCCGGCCACACCCAGACCATCTTCGCGGCGATGGTGGCGCTGGCGCTGGTGTTCCCGCGCTACGACCGCGCCTATCTCGCGGTGGCGCTGCTGGTGGCGGCCAGCCGGGTGGCGACCAGCGTGCATTACTTCTCCGACGTGGTGGCCGGGGCCTGGCTCGGCATCTTCGTCCCGCTGGTGCTGGCCCGGCTGCTGGCGATGCGGCAGATCCCGGTGCGCTACCACCGTCCCCACGCCGGGGGCGGCTGGTGAGCGGCGGCGGCGCGGTCGAGCCGCTGGCCGGGTTGCTGCGCGGGCACCCCGAGACCGCGTTCGATTATTTCGAGTTCCGCCGGCTGATGGCCGGGGCGGTGGCCGAGCTGGCCGCCACCCGCGCCACCCCGGCCGACCTCGCCCGCATCGAACGCTGCGTCGCCGCGCTGGAACAGGCCCATCTGCACGATGATCCCGACCAGGAAGCGGCGGCCGACACCGATTTCCACACCGCCTTGTGCGAGGCCGCCGGCAATCCGGTGACCAGCCGGGTGATGCTGCGGATCTTCGAGATGCTGCGCGGCGGCGTGTTCTACGACCGCTGCGACCTCTACCGCCGCCGCGGCGTGCGCGACGGCTTCCTCGCCCAGCACCGGGCGATCTGGCAGGCGATCCGCGCCGGCGACGCCGCGCTGGCCCGCCGCCTCAGCGAGGCGCACATCGACGCCACCGCCGAGGCGCTGCGCGAGGCCCGCGACGAGGATGCCCGCCGCGAGGTCGCCCTGCGCCGCCACGACGGCATCGGCCTGACCAGCCGCCCGCCCGCCCGCGACGGCGCCCGCGCCGCCGCCACCCCGTCCCGCGCCGACCCGGCGCCCGATCCTTCCGCCTGATCCACTCCTTCGAGGACCCGTTTGCCATGAGACCTTCCGGCCGCGCCGTCGACCAGCTTCGCTCCGTCAGCCTTGAACCCAACGTGTCGCGGCACGCCGAGGGCTCCTGTCTCGCCCGTTTCGGCGACACCCATGTGCTCTGCACCGCCTCGGTCGAGGAGCGGGTGCCGCCGTTCCTGCGCAATTCGGGCAAGGGCTGGGTCACCGCTGAATACGGCATGCTGCCGCGTTCGACCCACACCCGCACCGACCGCGAGGCGGCCAAGGGCAAGCAGTCCGGCCGCACCCACGAGATCCAGCGCCTGATCGGCCGCTCGCTGCGCTCGGTGGTCGATCTGACCGCGATGGGCGAACGCCAGATCCGCATCGATTGCGACGTGCTCCAGGCCGACGGCGGCACCCGCACCGCCGCGATCACCGGCAGCTGGGTGGCGCTGGCGCTGGCCTTCCGCCGGCTGGTCGAGCATGGCCAGCTGGCGGCGGTGCCGCTGACCGACCATGTCGCCGCCGTCTCCTGCGGCCTGTGCGAGGGGGTCGCGGTGCTCGACCTCGATTACCAGGAGGATTCGACCGCCTGGGCGGATTCCAACTTCGTGCTGACCGGGCGCGGCGGCATCGTCGAGATCCAGGGCACCGCCGAGGAATGCCCGTTTGCCCGCGACCAGTTCCTCGAACTGCTGGCCCTGGCCGAAAAGGGCGTGGCCGATCTGGTCCGCTTCCAGCAGCAGGCGCTGGAGCAGGCGTGATGGCCCCCAGGCGCTTCGGCGGCGGGCGGCTGGTGATCGCCAGCCACAACCCGGGCAAGGTCGGCGAGATCGCCACCCTGCTCGGGCCGTTCGGCGCCGACGTGGTGTCGGCGGCGACCCTCGGCCTGCCCGAACCGGAGGAAACCGGGGCGAGCTTCGTCGAGAACGCCGAACTGAAGGCCCGCGCCGCCGCGCGGGCCAGCGGCCTGCCGGCGCTGGCCGACGATTCCGGCCTCGCCGTCACCGCGCTGGGCGGGGCGCCGGGGATCTATTCCGCCCGCTGGGCCGGACCGGGCAAGGATTTCGACGCGGCGATGGCCCGGATCCACGCCGAGATCGGCGACTCGGCCGACCGCTCGGCCCGCTTCGTCTGCGTGCTGTCGCTGGCCTGGCCCGACGGCCATTGCGACAGCTTCGAGGGCAAGGTCGAGGGCGAGATCGTCTGGCCGCCGCGCGGCGCGCGCGGCTTCGGCTATGACCCGATCTTCGTGCCGGTGGGGGGAGCCGCCACCTTCGCCGAGATCGAACCGGCGGCCAAGCACGCCATCAGCCACCGCGCCGACGCCTTCCGTCAGCTCGTCGCCGCCTGTTTCGCCGGATAGGCCCCGCCGGGCTGCCGCCCGGGCCCGCTTGGGGCGATGCCCCAAACCCCCTTCTTTTTTCGGGGTCGGGCGCGGACCGGCCTTTCCGCTTGGGCGCGGGTGTTTGCCGCGCCAAGGGGTTCCAAGGGCCTTCGGCCCTTGGCGGGTGCGGGCAGAGCCCGCCTAGAGCTGGGCGGCGACGACGCGGTCGGGCGGCGGGTGGCCGGTGGTGAAGGTCTTGATGTTGACCAGCACCGCCTCGCCCATGTCGATCCGCCCCTCGTGGGTGGCCGAGGCGAGGTGGGGCAGCAGCACCACATTGTCGAGCCCGAGCAAGGCCGGATTGACCGAAGGTTCGTGCTCGAACACGTCGAGCCCGGCCCCGGCCAGCTCGCCGCGCGCCAGCATCCGCGCCAGCGCCGCCTCGTCGACGATCTCGCCCCGGGCGCAATTGACCAGATAGGCGTGGCGCGGCAGCAGGGCCAGCCGGCGCGCCGACAGCAGGTGGAAGGTGGCCGGGGTGTGGGGACAATGCAGCGTCACCACGTCCATCCGCGCCAGCATCTGGTCGAGGCTTTCCCAATAGGTGGCGCCCAGCTCGGCCTCAATCTCGGGCGCAACCCGGCGCCGGTTGTGGTAGTGGATCGCCATGCCGAAGGCGCGGGCGCGCCGCGCCACCGCCTGACCGATCCGGCCGAGGCCGATCACCCCCAGCCGCTTGCCGGAAATGCGGTGGCCGAGCATCCCGGTCGGGCTCCAGCCACCCCACGCCCCGGTGCGCAGCAACTTGGCCCCGGCCTGCATCCGGCGCGGCACCGCCAGGATCAGCGCCATCGCGATGTCGGCGGTGTCCTCGGTCAGGGCGTCGGGGGTGTTGGTGACGGTGATGCCACGGGTGCGGGCCGAGGCGAGGTCGATGTGATCGACCCCGGCGCCGAAATTGGCGATCAGCCGCAGGCCGGGACCGGATTGCGACAGCACCCCGGCATCGATCCGGTCGGTGACGGTGGGAACCAGCACCTCGGCGTCGCGCACCGCCGCGATCAGCTCGGCGCGGTCGAACGGATGGTCGTCGGGATTGAGGCGAACCTCGAACAGTTCCCGCATCCGGGTTTCGACCGGTTCGGGCAGCTTGCGGGTGACGACGACGACGGGCTTGTGGTTCGACATCTCGGCTCTCCTCGCCACAGGCGGTTGGGATCGGGCCAGCGGGACCCGGTCGGGTCTCTTGTCCAGCTTGGCGAATCCGGCCTAAACTGGTCAAAATAAAATCAATCGGAGAGAGCAGATGCCGCCTTTCGGGCGCGTTTCCGCCCCGGCCCCGGCGCCGGAACCGCCCCCGGAGCCGGAGGCCCGCCTCAAGGCGCGGCTGTGGGTCCAGGCGGCGCTGCGCCAGTGCGGCAGCCAGGGGATCTTCGCCGCGGTGCTGCGCCATGGCGACGACGATGCCGGGGTGGTGCTGGTCAAGCTCAATCGCGGCCCGGCCGGCTGCGAGGTGTTCACCCCGGTGCGCGACGGTGCCGGCCGGCTGTGCTGGCTGCGCGCCACCGGCGCCGATCCGGTGGCGGAGAGCGAAGCCGACGCCTATCTGGCCCGCCAGCGCGGCAACGATCCCGATCTGTGGGTGATCGAGGTCGAGGACCGCGACGGGCGGCTGCCGTTCCTCGAACGGATCCTGGCCGGCTGACGGTTGGCGGCGGCGGCGGGATCGGCTATGGATCGGCCCGGCCCGCCTGGGCCGCCGCCCCGGCCGGGGCGGTCCGTTTTTTTTCCAACCGAGGACCTGCCATGACCCGTCAGTTGATTTCCTCCGGCTCCGCCTTCGAAGAGGTGGCCGGCTATTCCCGCGCCGTGGCCCAGGGGCCGTGGGTGTTCGTGTCCGGCACCTCGGGCTATGACAACGGCCAGATCTCCGACGACGTCGCCGAGCAGGCCCGTCAGGCGCTGGCGACCATCGCCAAGGCGCTGGCCGAGGCCGGCGCCTCGCTGAAGGACGTGGTGCGGGTGCGCGCCTTCGTCACCGAGCCCGGCTTCTTCGAGCGGATCGCCCCGGTGCTGGGCGAGGCCTTCCGGGGCGTCCGTCCGGCCAACACCACCGTGGTCACCGGGCTGGTCGATCCCAAGATGAAGGTCGAGATCGAAGTCACCGCCTTCAAGGCCTGATCCGGACCGGGACGCGGCGCCCCTCGCGACGGCGCCGCGCCCCCCTCCCCTCCCCCCCCTCACCGCAAGGAGTTCCCTCGATGGCCACCGTCCTGATCATCGGCGCCAGCCGTGGGCTGGGTCTGGAATTCGTCCGCCAATATGCCGCCGCCGGGGCGCGGGTGCTGGCCACGGTGCGCCAGCCCGCCGCCGGCCGCGCCGTGTCCGAAGCGGGCGGCGAGGTCTATCTGTGCGATGTCGGCGATCAGGCTTCGATCCGCCGGCTGGCCGACGGTCTCGACGGCATCGGCCTCGATCTGGTGGTGCACAATGCCGGGATCTTCGGCGCCGACCAGCCGTTCGGCGCGCTCGAGGCGATCGACCTGCTCGAGGTGATGCGGATCGACGCCGTCGCCCCGCTGCTGACCGCCCAGGCCCTGGCCGCCCGGCTGGCGCCGGGGGGCGTGTTCGCGGCGGTGTCGTCGCGGCTGGGCTCGATCGGCGCCAACCAGGCCGGCGGCCATTACGGCTACCGCGCCGCCAAGGCGGCGCTCAACATGGCGATCCGCACCCTGGCGGTCGATCTGGCCCCCCAGGGCGCCTGCGCGGTGGCGCTGTCGCCGGGCTGGGTCCGCACCGACATGGGCGGGCCCGAGGCGCCGCTGGCCCCGGCCGAGGCGGTGGCCGGAATGCGCGCGGTGCTCGACCGGCTCACCCCGGCCGATAACGGCGTTTTTTTCGATTATGACGGGTCCGCCCTACCCTGGTGAGTGGGTTTCACCCCCTGCCGGACGGCCAGCCCGCCGACAAATTGCCTTGAGGCGGGCTGACCGTTCTGTCATTATCTACTGGAATGGGTTAGGAACAACCTGTAGTAGATAGGTGCCAGAATGGACGTCTCGACCTTCAACCTTCCGCCATCTTCACCATCCTGGGATTCATCCTCGGCCCGCGCCGTGAACGGCCAGACCGAGGCCAATGAACAGCAGGCCGCCGACAAGGCCGCCAAGGCCACGGCCGACAAGACCACGGCCGACAAGACCACGGCCGAAGAAACCGACCAGCCCCAGAGTGAAGCCACCCGCTTCTCCAGCCCGGTGATCGGCGTCGATGCCGGAACCGGCTCGACCATCCTGGAATATCGCAACCAGAATACCGGCGTGCCCTATGCCCAGGTGCCGTCGCAGGCCGCGCTGCAATATGCCGAGGCGGTGGCGACCAGCCCGGTGGGGCGCTCGGTCCAGCAGATCGAAGCCAACGGGGATCGTCTGGTTCGTCCCGGCGGCAACCTCCTCGCCTGAACGTCGGGCGACACGGTCGGGATCCGTTCACCCGCGAAAGACCGGAACGTCTTTCGCGGGGCGTATCCGTTTGTCGGTCAAACCCTGGCCGCATCCCCCCGTCCGCTGCCGGCCCGGGGCGGAGGAGCGGCGGCGGTGCCGCACCCCCGGCCCCGCACCAACCGTTTACAGCACCGTCAGCATGCTGGCCACCAGCGGATGGCGCACGATGTCGGCCTCGGTCAGATCGACCACGGCGACGTCGGGCAGGCCGCGCAGACGGGCGGCGATGTCGGCCAGCCCGGACAGGCCGGGCAGCAGGTCGCTCTGGTCGGGATCGCCGGTCAGCACCATGGTCGAATGCCAGCCCAGCCGGGTCAGCAGCATCTTGATCTGGCCGTAGGTGCAGTTCTGCGCCTCGTCGATCACGATGAAGACGTTGTTGAGGGTCCGCCCCCGCATGTAGGCGATCGGCGCGATCTCGATCGAGCCGTCGGCCAGCAGCGCGCGCAGCTTCTTGCCGCCCAGCCGGTCGGACAAGGCGTCGTAGAGCGGCCGCAGATAGGGCGCCATCTTCTCCTGCAGGTCGCCGGGCAGGAAGCCGAGGGTTTCCCCCGCCTCGACCGCCGGGCGTGACAGCACGATCCGGCCGACCTCCCCCGCCTCGAACGCCTCGACCGCCGCCGAGATCGCCAGATAGGTCTTGCCGGTGCCGGCCGGACCGAGGGCGACGGTGAGATGATGATCCCCGATCGCCCCGAGCAGCCGGCGCTGATTGTCGCTGCGGGGCCGCACGGTGCGGCGGAAGCTCTGATCGCGCTCCTCGTCGGCCGGCAAGGGGGACCAGTCCTGACCCTCGCCGGTCGGGACGGGGTAGAGCGGAACCACCGGGTCGGACTTGGACACGGCGCTGCGGGTCGCGCGTTTGGCCATCGGGCTCTCCTTCGCGGCTGTCGGAACACAAGCGGGGAAACGGGGCCGGCCCGGCCAGGGGCGGCCGGCCAACAAAAAAGGCCTCTCGCGGACGAGAGACCCTGGGGACGGGATCGGGGGGAGCGGCTCTGCTCCGCCGGGGACCGGCGGACGGGGGGACAGGCAGAGCGGGCGACCCTGGCGGGACGGCACGGAAGGAACCCTCCTTCGCTGACCGGCGATCCTGACCACAACCCTAACGGAATCTCCCCGCCGCTGTCGAGCCCGCACCCGGCGCGGTCACGACAATGTCATCCCTGCTGCCGCAACATGTCGGGGAAATGGCCCGGTTCCGCCCCCAGCCCTGGGCAGGCGGCGGAACCGGGCGGGCGATCAGCCGTCGGCGGTGATGCGGGTGATCAGTTCGGCCAGCACCTTCTCGGCCAGCGCCGTGTCGATCTGGCAGGTGCCGGCGGCCTGATGGCCGCCGCCGCCATGGCGCAGGCACAGTTCGCCGACATTGGTGCGCGAGGAGCGGTCGAGGATCGACTTGCCGATCGCGAACACGGTGTTCTGCCGCTTCAGCCCCCACAGCACGTGGATCGAGATGTTGGATTCCGGGTACAGGGCGTAGATCATGAAGCGGTTGCCGGCGTAGATCACCTCCTCGCCGCGCAGGTCGAGCACCACCAGATTGCGGTGAACCCGGGCGCAGCGCCGGATCTGTTCCTTGAACTTCTCCTGATGGGCGAAATAGAGGTCGGTGCGCTCCTTGACGTCGGGCAGCGACAGGATGTCGTCGATGGTGTGGGTGCGGCAATAGTCGATGAGGTTCATCATCAACTGGTAGTTCGAGATGCGGAACTCGCGGAAGCGGCCGAGCCCGGTGCGGGCATCCATCACATAATTGAGCAGGGTCCAGCCATCGGGATCGAGGATGTCGCCCAGGCTGTAGCGGGCCGAATCCGCCTGATCGACCGCCTGCATCATCTCGGACCAGGCGGCGGGGAAGCGCTCCGCCCCGCCGTAATACTGGTACACCACCCGCGCCGCCGAGGGGGCGTCGGGATCGATGATATGGTTGTCGTGGCGCCCGGTGCGGAGCGTTTCGGACAGATGGTGGTCGAAGGCGAGCGCGACCCCTTCGACATAGGGCAGGTTGGTGGTGATGTCGCCCGGGCCGATCTCGATCCGGCCGTCCTGCATGTCCTTGGGATGAACGAAGGTGATCTCGTCGATCAGGTCGAGGTGACGCAGCAGCACGGCGCAGACCAGGCCGTCGAAATCGCTGCGGGTGACCAGACGGCGCTTGGGGGTCTCGGACATCGATCTTCCCTTCCCTGGGGCCCCGACCGGGCCGATGTGCTGGCGGGGCGAGGGACCGCCACGCCTGGAAAAAGAGGATAACGGCGGCGGCGCGGCGAAACAACCGCCGGCCGGGCAACGGTTCCCAACCGCGCCGCCATGGGGTAGAACAGGGCCTCGATCCCGTCCGGAAACGATCGCCGATGAAGCTGACCCGCCTGCTGCCCCTGACCGCCGCCATGGCCGTGCTGGCCGGCTGCTCGTCGAGCGACGCCTTCATCGACCGCAATTACGCCAAGGCGACCCTTGAGGTCAGCAAGCCAAAGCCGGCCGGCTATGACGGACAGGTGCGGGTCTGCTACGGCGGCGACACGCCACGCGAGGACCGGGACCGGCTGGCCGAGGAAGCCTGCACCCAATGGGGCCTGCACGCCGTGCTGATCCTTGACCAGCCCTGGCAGTGCCGCCTGCTGGTGCCCCACCTCGCCACCTATGCCTGCGTCGATCCGGCCATGCGCTTCAAGGATGGCCGCTACGTCGATCCGTTCAGCACGGGCGCGGTCGATCAATGGCGCAACAGCCAGCCCCGCCAGCCGGCCGAAGGCGACACGCCCACGCCGACGCCGACGCCGTAGGCGCCATACCGAACAGTTGCGCGGGCTCCCGCCCGCGGGCCCGGCCGGGGCGATGCCCCGGACCCCCTTTGTTTTCATTGATAAAAAAGGGAGGGGTTCGGGGAGCTCTGCTCCCCGAGCGGGCCGGCGGGCGGCAGCCCGCCTAGCCTGTGTATGTTTGCGCGCGGAGCGCGCGGGGGCGGCAGCCCGCCTAACCTGCACATGTTTGCGCGCAAGGCGCGCGGGGCGAGACGCCGCGCGGTTAGGCGCGGCGCTCGATCAGCTTGCCCTTGATCGCGCCGATGGCACGGGCGGGATTGAGGCCCTTCGGGCAGGTCTGGGTGCAGTTCATGATGGTGTGGCAACGATAGAGCCGGAACGGATCCTCGAGATTGTCGAGGCGTTCGCCGGTCATTTCGTCGCGGGTGTCGAAGATCCAGCGCGCGGCCTGGAGCAGGATCGACGGGCCGAGATAACGGTCGCCGTTCCACCAGTAGCTCGGGCAGGAGGTCTGGCAGCAGAAGCACAGGATGCACTCCCACAGCCCGTCGAGCACCTCGCGCTCCTCCGGGCTCTGCAACCGCTCGCTGTCGGGCGGATTCGGGCTCTGGGTCTGCATCCACGGCTTGACCGAGGCGTACTGGGCGTAGGGCACCGCCAGATCGGCGACCAGATCCTTGACCACCGGCAGATGCGGCAGCGGATAGATCGCGACGTCGCCCTCGATGCTGTCGATCGGCTTGAGGCAGGCCAGGGTGTTGGTGCCGGCGATGTTCATCGCGCAGGACCCACAGATGCCCTCGCGGCAGGAGCGGCGGAAGGTCAGGCTCGAATCGACTTCGTTCTTGATCTTCAGCAGGGCGTCGAGCACCATCGGCCCGCAATCGTCGAGATCGATCGCGAAGCTGTCGAGGCGGGGATTGCTCCCCGCGTCGGGATCGTAACGATAGATGTTGAAACGCTTGACCCGCTTGGCCCCGGCCGGAGCCGGATAGGTCTTGCCGGGCTGGACCCGGGAATTGGCAGGCAGGGCGATTTCGACCATTTGCGGTTTCTCCTTCCCGGGGCGATCAGTACACGCGCTTCTTCGGCTTGATGTACTCGACCTCGTCGGTCAGCGTGTAGGTGTGGACCGGACGGTAATCCAGCCGCACCTTGCCGCCTTCGACCCAGGCCAGGGTGTGCTTCAGCCAGTTGACGTCGTCGCGTTCGGGGTAATCCTCGTGGGCGTGGGCGCCACGGCTTTCGTGCCGCGCCTCGGCCGAGACGATGGTGGCCAGCGCGCAATCCATCAGGTTCTCGAGTTCGAGCGCCTCGACCAGATCGGAGTTCCACACCATCGAGCGGTCGCTGATGCGGATCTGGTCGAGCGTGCCGGCGACCTGCCCCATCTTCTCGACGCCCTCGGCCAGCGTCTTGGCGGTGCGGAACACGGCGGCGTCGTTCTGCATCGTCTTCTGCATCGCCAGCCGCAGCTCGGCGGTCGGGGTCGGGCCGTTGGCGAGGCGCAGCCGGTCGAAGCGGGCGACCGCCTGATCGCCGGCGTTCTGCGGCAGCGGCTTGTGCGGGGTGCCGGGCTTGAGGGTGGCGGCGGCGCGCAGCGCGGCGGCGCGGCCGAACACCACGATGTCGAGCAGCGAGTTGGTGCCGAGCCGGTTGGCGCCGTGGACCGAGACGCAGGCCGCCTCGCCGATCGCCATCAGGCCGGGCACGGTGGCGTCGGGATCCTCGGCGGTCGGGCGCAGCACCTCGCCATGCAGGTTGGTCGGGATGCCGCCCATGTTGTAATGGACGGTCGGCAGCACCGGGATCGGCTCGCGGGTGACATCGACCCCGGCGAAGATCTTGGCGGTCTCGGAAATGCCCGGCAGGCGCAGTTCCAGCGTCTCGGCGCCGAGATGTTCGAGATGGAGGAAGATGTGGTCGTTGGCCTTGCCGACGCCCCGCCCCTCGCGGATCTCCATCGTCATCGCCCGGCTGACCACGTCGCGCGAGGCCAGATCCTTGGCGGTGGGGGCATAACGCTCCATGAAGCGTTCGCCGGCCGAGTTGGTCAGATAGCCGCCCTCGCCGCGCGCGCCCTCGGTGATCAGGCAGCCCGAGCCGTAGATGCCGGTGGGGTGGAACTGGACGAATTCCATGTCCTGCAACGGCAGGCCGGCGCGGGCAACCAGGCCGTGGCCGTCGCCGGTGCAGGTGTGGGCCGAGGTGCAGGAGAAATAGGCCCGGCCATAGCCGCCGGTCGCCAGCACCACCCGGTGGGCGCGGAAGCGGTGCAGCGTGCCGTCATCGAGGTTCCACGCCATCACGCCGCGGCAGGCGCCGTCCTGATCCATGATCAGGTCGAGGGCGATGTACTCGACGAAGAACTGACAGGAATGCTTGAGGCACTGCTGATAGAGGGTGTGCAGGATCGCATGCCCGGTGCGGTCGGCGGCGGCACAGGCGCGCTGCACCGGCTTCTCGCCGTAGTTCGACATGTGGCCGCCGAACGGGCGCTGATAGATCTTGCCCTCGGGGGTGCGCGAAAACGGCACGCCGAAATGTTCGAGTTCGTAGACCGCCGGCACCGCCTCGCGGCACATGTACTCGATCGCGTCCTGGTCGCCCAGCCAGTCCGACCCCTTGACGGTGTCGTACATGTGCCACTTCCAATTGTCCTCGGCCATGTTGCCGAGGGCGGCACCGATGCCGCCCTGGGCGGCGACGGTGTGGGAGCGGGTGGGGAACACCTTGGTGATGCAGGCGGTATGCAGACCGGCCTGTCCCATGCCCATCGTGGCGCGCAGGCCGGCGCCGCCGGCGCCGACGACCACCACGTCATAGGTGTGGTCGATGATCTTGTAGGCGGGCATGGGCTCAGACTCCGACAGCGACTTTCAGGATCGACACCGCCATCACCGCGCCGAGCAGCACGGCGGCCAGGATCGAGGCGGTCAGCAGGGTGAATTTGATGGTCTCGCCATGGACATAGTCGGCGATCACCACCTCGACCCCGAGCTGGGCGTGGTACAGCGCGGTCAGCACCGTCAGCGCGAGCAGGGTGGCATTGATCGGCTGGCCGGCCCAGGCGACCACCGCGGCGTGGTCGGCATGGGTCAGGTGGATCACCGACACCACGAACCACAGCGACAGCGGGATCAGCGCGATGGCCGACACGCGCTGGGCGTAGAAATGCCCGACGCCCTCGCGGGCGGAACCGAGGCCGCGGGCGCGGCCCAAGGCGGATCTGAGTCTCACGTCCGACCCCTTCTCGTTAGAAACCGATGGTCCAGGCCAGCGCGGTCAGCACCAGCGCGGCGGCGACGGTGGCGAGGCCGGACCGCTGGGCGTCGCGGATCTCGAAACCGAGGCCCGCATCCCAGAACATGTGCCGGATGCCGTTGCACAGATGGTAGAACAGCGCCAGCGACCAGCCGAACAGCAGGATCCGCCCGGGCACCGAGCCCAGCACCGCCTGGGCGGTGGCGAAGGAATCGGGGCCGCTGGCCGCCGCGACCAGCCAATAGGCCAGCACCGCCGTCCCCACCGCCATCACCACCCCGGTGATGCGGTGGCTGATCGACAGAACCGCCGTGAACGGCATCTTGTAGATCTGAATATGAGGGGAAAGCGGCCGATCGCGCTTCGTCATGGCATGAGCCCCAGAATGGCGGAAAGTCCCGGGGCCGTGCCGGCCCCCCGAGCAGTGTGGGGAAATTGTTTATCCAGTTGCGTCGGACAAGTCAACGATCCGAGCCACACTTTCCGGCGGGAAACCCCACCCGGACGCAGGGTTTTGAGCCACCCCTTCGGGTGGGGAAGATCAACCACCACCTCGGGCGGGCCGGGGACGGACGCAAGATATAGACCTCCGCCGCCGCCGTTGCATTGAAGAAACGTGGCCGCCGCCGGCTCAGGGCGGCGCCAGCACCGCCAGCACCGCCTCGGGATCGAGCCGGCGGTCGAGCCAGGACAGGCCGAAATGCAGATGCGGCCCGGTGGCGCGGCCGCTGGACCCGACCGCGCCGATGGTGTCGCCGGCGGCGACCCGCTGCCCCTCGGCGACGTCGAGGCGGGACAGATGGGCATAGCTCGACATCAGGCCGAGGCCGTGATCGATCAGCACCGTGCCACCGGTCAGGAACAGGTCGGGATCGGCCAGCACCACCCGGCCGGCGGCGGTGGCCCGCACCGGGGCCCCGGCCGGGGCGGCGATGTCGAGCCCGGAATGGGGCGCGCCGGGATGACCCTCGTAGCTGCGGCGGCTGCCGAACACCCCCGACACCGGGCCGGCGGCGGGGCGGACCAGCCCGCCCTCGAAGGCGGGATCGAGACTGACCCGGGCGCGGCAGGCGGTCAGCCGGGCGGCGTCGGCGCGGATGCGGGCCAGCGCGGCGGGATCGGGCGCGGCCTGGGACGGCGGCAGGCCGGCGATGCGCTGCTCGGGCCAGGACCGCGGGGCGACGGCGAGAGCGAACCGTTCCTCGCCGCCATCGGGATGGCGCAGGGTCAGCACCGCGCCGGCGGCGGCGTCGCGGCCGAAGCCGAGCAGAAAGCGGCCGGAGGCGGCCACCGGCACCGCGACCGCGTCGAGCCAGACCTGATCGCCCGGTCCGGCCCGCCCGGCCAGCAGCCCGCCCTGTTCGGCCCGGCCGGCCAGTTGCGGCGGCTCCGCCGCCGCCGGCAGGGCCGGCAGCAGCAGCAGCAACAGCAGCAACGCCGGCAGCAGACGGATCATGGCGCGGTCTTCGGCATCCAGCGCAGGCTGGCGACGCTGCTCTGATTGCACAATTCGGTGATGCGGGCGGCGGACAGCCGGCTCGGGGTGATGCCGTTGATCGACAGGGTGCCCTTGCGCACCAGCGTCCAGCCGGCGGCGGCACAGACGTGGGGCGGCACCTTTTCGGCCACCACCACCGTCGGCTGGCCGTCCTGCACCGTCCGCCGCAGCGGCCCGCCGAGCAGATGGGTCGGCATCGGCGCCGTTTCGGCGGCGGCGGCGATCTGCTCGGCCAGCCGCTGCCCGTCGGCCATTTCCGGCGCCGGGGCGGGATGGACGGTCAGCCCCCACACCCACAGCAGACAGCCGACCAGGACGGTGCCGCCGCCGGCGATGGTGAGGGCGCGGGCGGCGGCATGATGGTGCGACGGCGACGACGGGCGGCGGCGGCGTTTGGGCGGCGCGGGCAGCCCCCGCGCCGTTTCCGGTCGGGGCCGCCGGGAATCGCGGGCGCGACGCAGCACCACCAGACACTGGCGGGCGGCGAGGCGAACCGTTTCCGGCCGGTCGGGCACCACGCCGGCCAGGATCGAGTCGATCTGGCCGGTCAGTTCGCCCCGCAGCGCCTGGTCCGACGGACGGCGCAGCATCAGCCCGAGCGCGGCCAGACTGGCGTCACGCAGGCGCGCCGGATCCTCGGTCTGGGAAATCTTGTGGATAAGGGCCTGGAACAGCGCGCCCTGTTCCTCGGTCGAGGCTGTCATTGGCACTCGGCATGTCCATCTACATCAACAGCCCATTCCCAGGCGCAAGCCTGACAGCGCAAAGTTTAATAAGATATTACACCAACGGGTAAGAGCCCTAGGCAGGAGAATATATGACATCCGATTTGGCCCACATCACGCTCGCCCACGACCTGTCGCTGGCCGACCTTTATCAACGGCAGGGGTTGATCCGGCTCGACCGGATCTTCCTCGACGGGCTGTCCGCGACCGATCCGGCGCTGGCGACATGGCTGGGCGCGGCCCGGGCCGGCGCGCCGAGTCCGGCCGACCGCCCGGCGCTGATGCTGGCGCTGGCGCCACTGCTCGACGATTTCCTGGCCGGGCTGTTCGGCCTGCGCGCCCCGGTGGCGGCGCTGGCGGCGGCGCATGACGAACTGGCGCCGCTGTTCGCGGCCAAGCGCCAATTCGTCCAGCGCCGCGCCGCCCGCGCCTATCCGCCGGCCGAGGCGGCCGGATTCGACCTCGCCGCGCTGACCGCCGCATACGAGACCCGCAGCGGCGAGCCCTACAGCGATCTCGGCTTCGCCCGGCGGGTGCTGGGCTGGCTCGACGACGAGGCCGCCCACGGCGACGATCTCGCCCTCGCCACCCGGCTGGCGGCGGCCCGGCTGGCCGGCGCCCCCGGGGCCGGGCCGGCCGGACCGCTGTTCACCCTGCCCGAACGGCGCGACCCCGCCGCCCCGCCCGGCGCCCGCCGCCATGACGAGGACGGCCGCCAGGTGTGGCGGGCCGAGCCGGCGGCGCGGCGCGCGCGCGACGGCTTCGACCTGACCGATCCCGGCACCGGGCTGGCCCAGGCGCTCGATCAGGCCCGCTACTGCATCCATTGCGCCCATCAGGGCAAGGACAGCTGCCGCACCGGGCTGGTCCGGCGCGACGGCGGCGCCCATGCCGGCTGCCCGCTCGGGGTGCGGATTTCCGAGATGCACGAGACCAAGGCCGCCGGCCTGCCGCTGGCGGCGCTGGCGGTGGTGGCGGTCAACAATCCGCTGCTGGCCGGCACCGGCCACCGCATCTGCTCGGCCTGCCAGGAGGCCTGCATCTACGGCAACCAGAACCGCGACCCGGTCGATACCCCGGCGGTGGAAAGCCGGGTGCTGCGCGACGTGCTCGACCTGCCGTGGGGGTTCGAGATCTATTCGCTGCTGACGCGGTGGAATCCGCTCGATTTCGACCGGCCGCTGCCGCTGCCGCCGAGCGGGCGGGCGGTGCTGGTGGTCGGGCTCGGCCCGGCCGGCTACACCCTGGCCCACCACCTGCTCCAGGACGGCCACACCGTGGTGGCGATCGACGGGCTGAAGATCGAGCCGCTCGACCCGCGCTGGTCGGGGCGGACCGCCGACGGCGCCCGCCGGCCGTTCCAGCCGCTGCGCGACGTGCGCGCCCTGGCCCGGCCGCTGGGCGAGCGGGTCCCGGGCGGGTTCGGCGGCGTCGCCGAATACGGCATCACCGCCCGCTGGGACAAGAACAACCTCGACCTGATCCGCCTGCTGCTGGAGCGGCGCGAGTCCTTCGCCCTCCATGGCGGGGTGCGGTTCGGCGGCGCGCTCGATTTCGACCGCGCCCGCGCGCTCGGCTTCGACCATGTCGCCCTGGCGCTGGGGGCGGGACGGCCGACCCTGCCCGATCTGCCCGGGGCGCTGGCGCGCGGGGTGCGGCTGGCCTCGGACTTCCTGATGACCCTGCAACTGACCGGGGCGGCGCGGCGCGACGCGCTGGCCCATCTTCAGCTCCGCCTGCCGGTGGTGGTGATCGGCGGCGGCCTGACCGCGATCGACGCCGCCACCGAGGCGCTGGCCTATTACCCGGTCGAGGTCGAAAGCTTCCTTGCCCGGGTCGAGGCGCTGACCGTGGCCGACGGGGTGTCGCCGCTCGACGGCTGGCCGGCGGCCGAACGGGCCATCGCCGAGGAATTCATCGCCCATGCCCGGGCGATCCGGGCCGAACGCGCCGCCGCCGCCGCCGAGGGCCGCCCGCCCCGGCTGGGGGCGCTGCTGGCGGAATGGGGCGGGGCCACCGTGGTCTATCGCCGGGGGCTGGCCGACAGCCCGGCCTGGCGCAACCGCGACGAGGTCAGCCACGCCCTGGCCGAGGGGATCGGCTTTGCCGAACACCTCACCCCGCTGGCGATCGAGACCGATGCCGACGGCGCCGCCAGGGCGATCCGGCTGCGCGACGCCGGCGGCGCCGAGCATGTGATGCCGGCCCGCACCGTGCTGATCGCCGCCGGCACCGCTCCCAACACCGCCCTGGCGCGCGAGCTGCCCGGCATCACTCTCGACGGCGCCTATTTCCAGGCGGTGGACGAGGATGGCGGCCCGGTCACCCCCGAGCGCAGCCCCAAGCCGGCGCAGCCCGCGGTGCTGATGCGGGTCGAGGGCCAGGAGGGGCGGGTCAGCTTCTTCGGCGACCTCCATCCGTCCTATGCCGGCAACGTGGTGTCGGCGATGGCCTCGGCCCACCAGGGCCACGCCGTGATCACCCGCGCCCTGGCCCGGCTGCCGGCGGGCGCGGCACCGCCGGCCGAGGTGCTGTTCGCCGGGCTCGACGACCTGCTGCGGCCGACGGTGCAGTCGGTGACCCGGCTGGCGCCGCGCATCGTCGAACTGGTGGTGCGCGCCCCCGCCGCCGCCCGCGCCTTCCGCCCCGGCCAGTTCTTCCGCCTACAGAATTACGAGCGGCCATGGGGCCGGCCCGAGCCGGACCGGCTGGCGATGGAGGGACTGGCCCTGACCGGGGCCTGGGTCGATCCCGCCGCCGGGCTGGTGGGGATGGTGGTGCTGGAGATGGGCGGCTCGTCCGATCTGGTCGCCACCCTGCGTCCCGACGAGCCGGTGGTGCTGATGGGGCCGAGCGGCGCCCCCACCCATGTCTGCGGCCACGAGACGGTGCTGCTGGTCGGCGGCGGGCTCGGCAACGCGGTGCTGGTGTCGATCGGCGCCGCCTTCCGCGCCGCCGGGGCGCGGGTGCTGTATTTCGCCGGCTACCGCACCACCGAGGACCGCTTCAAGCCCGACGAGATCCGCGCCGCCGCCGACCGGGTGGTGTGGTGCGTCGATCGCGGCGCGGCCTTCGCCGCCGAATCGCCGCACGAGCACAGTTTCGTCGGCAACGTGATCGAGGCGATCGAGGCCTATGGCCAGGGCCGGCTCGGCCCGACCGACCTGCCGCTCGACAGTGTCGACCGGGTGATCGTGATCGGCTCGGACCGGATGATGGCGGCGGTGGCGGCGGCCCGTCACGATCGGCTGGCGCCCTGGCTGAAGCCGGATCACACCGCGATCGGCTCGATCAACGCGCCGATGCAATGCATGCTGAAGGAGGTCTGCGCCCAGTGCCTGCAACGCCACCACGACCCGGTCAGCGGCGAGACCCGCTTCGTCTTCACCTGCGCCGACCAGGACCAGCCGCTCGATCAGGTCGATTTCGCCAGCCTGGGCGACCGCCTCGCCCAGAACGCGGTGTGGGAACGGCTGGGGCGGCGCTGGATCGACCTGCGCCTGCGCCAGGGCGGCTGGCGGGAGGGGTGATCCCCCGCCCGCCGGGGGATGCGTCATCGTTTCGACATCAATCTTTCACATCGTGACGGTTCCAGCCACCGGCGACAGCTTCGCGGAAGCGGAGTACAGTCGCCGGCGGTTTACGCTCTCGAGGGGGGAACTCAGAGGTCATGACCCATCCGACCACGCTGCCGGCCTGGGCGGCGCTCGAAGCGCGCGCGGCGACCGAGGGAGCCCGGCCGATGCGGGCGCTGTTCGCCGAGGATCCGCGGCGTTTCGCCGATTTCTCGCTGCGGCTGGGCGACCTGCTGCTTGATTATTCCAAGAACCGGATCGACCGGATCACCCGCGAGCTGCTGGTGGCGCTGGCCGGGCAGGCCGGAGTCGAAGCGGCGCGCGACGCGATGTTCGGCGGGGCCGAATGGAACCTGACCGAGCATCGCGCCGTGCTGCATGTCGCCCTGCGCAACCGCTCGGACCGGCCGGTCCGGGTCGGCGGCCAGGACGTGATGCCCGAGGTGCGGGCGGTGCTCGACAAGATGCGCGACTTCGCCACCCGGGTGCGCGACGGCTCGTGGCGCGGCGCCACCGGCCAGCCGATCCGCGCCGTGGTCAATATCGGCATCGGCGGTTCCGACCTCGGCCCGGCGATGGTGGTCGAGGCGCTGGCGCCCTACCGCCAGCCCGGACTCGACGTCCATTTCCTCTCCAACGTCGATGGCAGTCACGCCGCCGAGATCCTCAAGCGTTGCGATCCGGCCACCACCCTGTTCATCGTCGCCTCGAAGACCTTCACCACCCAGGAAACCATCGCCAACGCCCACACCGCGCGCGACTGGCTGGTGGCGGCGCTGGGCGAGGCGGCGGTGGCCCATCATTTCGTCGCCCTCTCGACCAACGCCCCGGCGGTGACCGCTTTCGGCATCGACCCGGCCAACATGTTCGCCTTCTGGGACTGGGTCGGCGGACGCTATTCGCTGTGGTCGGCGATCGGCCTGTCGATCGCGGTGGCGATCGGGTTCGAGCGGTTCGAACAATTGCTCGACGGCGCCTTCGCGATGGACGAGCATTTCCGCACCGCCCCGCTCGGGGCCAATCTGCCGGTGCTGCTGGCGCTGATCGGGATCTGGAACGCCAATTTCCTCGGCGCCGAGGCGGTGGCGGTGCTGCCCTACGACCAGTATCTGCACCGCTTCCCCGCCTTCCTCCAGCAGCTCGACATGGAAAGCAACGGCAAGTCGGTCGCCCGCGACGGCAGCCCGGTCGGCTGGAGCACCGGGCCGATCCTGTTCGGCGAGCCCGGCACCAACGGCCAGCACGCCTTCTACCAGCTGATCCACCAGGGCACCCGGCTGATCCCCTGCGACTTCCTGGTCGCGGCCGAGACCCACAATCCGATCGGTCCGCACCACCCGATGCTGCTCGCCAACGTGCTGGCCCAGGCCGAGGCGCTGATGCGCGGCCGCGACGAGGCCGAGGTGCGGGCCGAGCTGACCGAAGCCGGCCGGCCGGCGGCCGAGATCGACGCGCTGGTGCCGCACCGGGTGTTCCCCGGCAACCGGCCGAGCAATTTCCTGCTCTACCGCAAGCTCGACCCCCACACCCTCGGCAGGCTGATCGCGCTCTACGAGCACAAGGTGTTCGTGCAGGGGGTGATCTGGGACATCAACAGCTTCGACCAGTGGGGGGTCGAACTGGGCAAGGCGCTGGCCAAGGTGATCCTGCCCGAACTGACCGGCCCGGCCGCGCCGGCGGCGCATGACGGTTCGACCGCCGGCCTGATCGCGGCGGTGCGCGCCCTGCGCGGCGAGGAATAGCCGCCAAGGGGCGCCCACGTTATCGGGCTGCCGCCCGAACCCGCTTGGGGCGATGCCCCAAACCCCCTTTATTTTCAAAACAAGGGGAGGTCTGGAGGCGCCAGCCTCCAGGTGGGGGCGGGGCGGCAGCCCCGCAGCGCCTCCGTGATCAGGCCGGACCGAGCGAGGTCCAGGCGACGGCGGCGAGGATCACCACGCCGAGGGCGATCCGGGCCAGGGCGAACGGGGCGTAGGAATGGCGCCCGACCCAGGCCATCATCGCCGCCACCGCTACCAGCGCGATGCCGCCGGAGGCGACGGTGGCGAGCTGAAGATCGCTCGACAGGATCGGCTGGGCCTGCCGGGTCAGCCGCCACAGGTCGAACAGGCCGGCGCCGAGATGGAGCGGGATCGCCAGCAGCAGCGAGAACCGCGCCGCCTCGACCCGTTCCCACCCCAGCAGACGGGCGGCGGAAATGGTGATGCCGGTGCGCGACACCCCGGGAACCAGCGCCAGCACCTGGGTCAAACCGAGCCCGGCCGCCAGCGGAATCGACAGATGCTCGACCCGGTGGACGGTGACGCCGAGCCGGTCGCAGCCGAGCAGCACCACGCCGCCCAGCACGATCAACCCGGCGGCGGCCAGCGGCCCGACCAGCCCCGCCGCCGGCACGGCGAGGAACCCCGCCGCCAGCGCGGTCGGCACGGTGCCGGCGGCGACATGCAGCATCAGCCGCGAGCCGGCATCGGGCTTGCCCTTGGCCAGCCGCCACAGGCCAAGCGCCATCGCCAGCACGTCGCGCCAGAAATAAAGCAGCAGCGCCAACAGGATGCCGAAATGGGTCGCCACCGACAGGGCGGCGCGGGCGCTGTCGCTGCCGGTCAGTCCGGGCAGGGCCGCCAGCGGCCCCGAGGCGCCGAGCGGCAGCGCCTCCCCCAGGCCCCGAATCAGGGCGACCAGCAAAACATCAAGCAAAGTCAACGGTCTGCCTCCCGATGGTCCACCGGAGGTTTATAGCACCCGACCGGACCGGCCGAAAGAGATACCACATCCCGCGTCAATCGTTGGGGGCGACCGGCGACCCGATGGCCTTGTTCCGGCCCTGGCCTGGCCTTGGCCCCCGCCGCGGAAGGGCGTGGAAACGTAACGGATGATTTTTTCACCGTTGCCACCCCCCCTTCAATCGCCTTGTCGTCTCCCCGCCCGGCCACCGCCCGGGACCACCACGGGTCCCGGCCAAGGAAAACCGCGCCGGGTTGGGTGACACGCCAGGAAAACGAAGGGATCCACCCGCCTCCTTTGATCCGCCTTCGAACAGAGCCGGCCATCCCGACAGGATCGGCGGGGCAACGCCATCCCCGCCAAACGGGAATGACGCTCGATCTTTTGGCATATTCCCGCAAATGGCGAATATTTGTTGTGTGGCTACTCATTGCGACGGGCATTTTCCTCGCCACACCGTCCCCCTGTTCATTTTTCGGTCATCGTCATATAGCATGGCTATATAACGAGCACAGGCGGTGCCGGCGCCACCCCGCCCAAGGGACGCGGCGACGGCTCTTCCGCCATCCGTACAAAGGGGGACGCGATGAATCGACCGATGACGGTCGCCATACTGACCTGTACCGCCCTGGTCCCATGGGGGGCCCGGGCCGCCGATGACGGCATCTTCACCCTGGGCGAAGTGCATGTCGCCGCCCCGGCCGAAAGCGAGCTGCCGGGCACCTCGACCCTGACCCTCGACCAGATGCGCCTGCTCAACCGCGACACCCTCGACGACGCCCTCGCCACCATGGCCGGCGCCTCGGTGACGCGGGGCGGCAGTTCGCGCAACGAGGCCAATTACTATATCCGGGGCATGGACCGGACCCGGGTGCCGCTCTACATCGACGGGATCCGGGTCTATCTGCCCTACGACAACCGGCTCGACATGGCGCGGTTCACCACCACCGACGTGGCGGAAATCCAGGTGACCAAGGGCTACAGCTCGGTGATCAACGGCCCGGGCGCGATGGGCGGCTCGGTCAATCTGGTCAGCCGGCGGCCGACCTCGGCGCTGGACGGCGACCTCCGCAGCGGGGTGTCGCTCGACGGCAACGGCGCCTTCAACGGTTTCACCTCCGATGCCTATGTCGGCAGCCTGCACGATCAATGGTACGTCCAGGGCTCGGGGCAATGGGCCCAGAAGGACCATTTCCGCGTTTCCGACGATTTCGGCGCCACCCGCTATGAGAATGGCGGCAACCGCAACGAATCCGGCAAGGAGGATTACAAGGTCAACCTCAAGGTCGGCTACGTTCCCGAGGCTGGCGACGAATACGCCATCAATTACATCGAGCAGAACGGGCGAAAGAGTGCGCCGCCCAACGCCGTTTCCAACGATCGCTACTGGCGCTGGCCGGAATGGGGCAAGAAAAGTCTCTACTGGCTGTCCAACACCAGCTTCGGTGCGAACGATTACATCAAGGTCCGTGCCTTCTATGACTGGATGGACAACCGGATCAAGTTCTACGCCAATGACAGCTACACCGCGCCCAACGCCAATCAGGGCGTCTGGAGCCGCTATCAGGACACCGCCTTCGGCGGCAGCGTCGAAGGCGGCCTCGGCCTGTTCGGCGGGCGCGACCTGATCCGCGTCGCCCTGCATGCCCGCTCCGACACCCACCGCGAGCGCAGCCAGACCAGCCCGACCGTGACCGAGCCGTGGCAGGATTCGATCGAGCAGACCTATTCCGCCGCGATCGAGAACACCTTCCGGGTTACCCAGGACTGGGACGTGATCGCCGGCCTCGGCTACGACATCCGCAATCTGGAAAAGGCCCAGGACTGGTCGAACAACCTGATGGTGCCCTACCGGCGCAACGACGATTTCGCCCTCAACCCGCAATTGGCGACGATCTACCGCTACAGCGACAGCGGCAAGCTCAGCGCCTCGATCGAGCGGCGGACCCGCTTCCCCACCCTGTTCGAGCGTTTCAGCACCCGCTTCGGCCTCGCCTACGGCAATCCCGACCTCAAGGCGGAAAAGTCGCTCAACACCCAGATCGGGATCAAGGACACCCTCGCCCCCGGCCTGCGCGGCGGCCTGACCCTGTTCCATTCCTACCTCGACGACGCCATCGTCTCGCGCAACGTCGCCATTCCGGTGGTCGGCACCCGTTCGGTGTCGTTCAATTCCGGCAAGGCCCAGCATCAGGGCGTCGAGGTCGAACTGTCGGCCCAGCCGCTCGAGGTGCTGGAACTCGGCGCCAACTACACCTTCATGGTGGTCGAGCCGGGCGACAAGTCGGTGCGGCTGACCGGGGTGCCGCGCCACAAGGCGATCCTCTACGCCGATTGGGAGGCGCTCGACGCGGTCCATGCCGTCCCCTCGGTCGAACTGGGGTCGGAACGCTGGATGCAGAACACCTCCAGCCAGGCCTATTACCGGGGCGCCGATTACGCCCTGGTCAATTTCAAGCTGGCGTGGAAGCCGCTCGACGCTCTGACCCTCGAGGCCGGCGCCAAGAACATCTTCGACGTCAATTACAACACGGTGGACGGGTTCCCGGAGGAAGGGCGGAATTACTTCGCCGATGTCCGGGTCACTTTCTGAGCCGGCGGACGGTGGAGTCCGGCGGGAGGGCGGCCCCGGCCCGACCGGGGTCGCCGCCTCGCTGCTGGCGCACGCCCTGGCGGTGGCCCTGCTTGCCGCCGGACCGCCACCACCGTCGCCGCCGGAGCCGCCGGAGCCGCCGCCACCGCTGCCGGTCGAACTGGTGACGCCACCGCCACCGCCGCCGCCGGCGACCGCCGCGCTCGCTCCGGCCGCGCGCCCGCTCCCGCTTGCCCCGGCGGCTCCCACCGCCGCGCCCCCGCGCGCCGCGACCGTCCTCCCCCCGGCGAAGCCGCGTCCGTCCGCGCCCGCACCGGCCCCGGTGGCGGCGCCGCAACCGCTGGCCGCCCCGGCTGAAACCGCCCCCACCGCCCCGGCGACGAACGACACGGCGGACGGGGCGGCGGATGGGGCGGCGGCGGGAGCCGGCGCCACCGGTTCGTCCCCCGCCGCGCCCGGTGGCGGCCCGACCGGCGGCGGGCGCGGCGGGGGCGGCGACGGCGACGACTCGGTCGATGCCTACCTCGCCGACCTGCGGCTGCGGCTGCAACGCGCCTTGATCTATCCGGCCAAGGCCCGCCGCCTCGGCCTGCACGGCGAGGTGCGGCTGCGCCTGCGGGTGCGGGACGACGGCCGGATCGATCCCGAATCGATCACCGTGCTGGGCACCGCCCCCGACCCGCTGCTGGCCAACGCGGCGATCGAGGCGGCGCGCCGGCTGGCCCTTGCCTCTCCGCCCCGCCCCGATCTGGTGGTGGTGGCGCCGATCACCTTCCGTCTGGAATAGGAGTTTGAGATGAATCCAAGGATGACCTTGCTGCTGGCGGCATTCTGGCTGGCCCTGGCCGGTCCGGCCGCCG
Organism: Phaeospirillum tilakii; assembly: GCF_042683125.1. Lineage (NCBI taxonomy): Bacteria > Pseudomonadati > Pseudomonadota > Alphaproteobacteria > Rhodospirillales > Rhodospirillaceae > Phaeospirillum > Phaeospirillum tilakii. The sequence continues at coordinate 7,849 of NZ_JBHUIY010000026.1, read as the reverse complement.
CCGAAACCCTGCGGGTGCTGACCAGCTATCCCCCCGAGATGATCGAGCTGTACCAGCAGGCCTTCGCCCGGGTCCGGCCCGACCTGACGCTCGAGGTCGAATATGATCACGGCGGCGGCGCGCTGAAGACCCTGCGCAGCCCCGACCAGGGCGGGATCGACGTGTGGTGGGCCCCGGCCGCCAACGCCTTCCCGGTGCTGGCGCGCGAGGGTGGCCTACAAAAGCTGCCCGGGCTCGAGGCCGGGATCGAGACCAGCCTGCGCGGCGTCGCGCTGGGCGACCCGGCGCGCGGCCTGCTGCCGTTCGAACTGGCCGGCTACGGCCTTGCCCTGCGCGCCGACCGGCTTGCCGCGCGCGGTCTGCCCCTGCCGGCGCGCTGGGACGATCTGGCCAAGCCGATCTATGCCGGCCAGATCGCCCTGCCGGTGCCGTCGGCGATCGGCTACGCCCCGCCGATGCTGGAGACCCTGTTGCAGGAGCGCGGCTGGGAGCAGGGTTGGGCGACCTGGGCGGAAATCGCCGCCAACGCCACCCTGGTCGATGCCGGCGGCGGCGTCGCCGTGCTCAACGAACTGCTCGACGGCGACCGCTCGATCGCCCTGACCATGGATTTCTTCGTCCGTCCGCTGCGCAAGGAGGGCAAGCCGCTGACCTTCACCTATCCGGCGCCGACCCTGCTGAGCCCGGCCCATGTCGGAATCCCGGTCAAGGCGCCCCATCCCGAGGCCGCCCGGGCCCTGGTCGCCTTCCTGCTGTCGGACCAGGGCCAGACCCTGCTGTTCGACCCGGCGGTGTCGCGCCTGCCGGTGCGCCGCGCCGTCTATGCCGAGGCCCCGGCCGACGTCGCCCGCCCGTTCGATCCCCAGGCCGCCGGCGGCCGGTTCGACCCGGCGCTGGCCAATGCCCGGCAAGCGGCGGTGACCGCGCTGTTCGACGAATGGATCGCCGTCCGCCACGCCAAGCTGCAATCGCTGTTCGCCGCGATCCACGCCGCCGAGGCCAAGGGCGACCGGGGCCGTGCCGCCCTGGCCCGCGCCGCGCTGGCCCACCCGCCGCTGACGGCGGCGGCGGCGGCCGACCCGGCCCTCAACGCGCTGCTGCGCAACCCCGACAGCGCCGAGGCCAAGACGATCCGCGCCGGCTGGCGCAGCGAGGCCGATCAGACCATCGAGCACGCCTTCGCCGCCCTGCACTGACCCTAATCCCCCGGGAGGCTGCCGCCTCCCGGGGCGGGCTGCCGCCCAGGCCCCGCCCGGAGCGATGCTCCGGACCTCCTTCTTTTTTTATCGACGAAAACAAAGGGGGTCGGGGGCATCGCCCCGGCCGGGTGCGGGCGGGAGCCCGCTTTCAGCGTCGCGGCATCAGCACGGTGTAATCGAAATCGAGCACCACCGCCGGATCGGTGTCGCGGCCGTTGGCGGCGAGCAGCGGGAAGGCGTCGCAGGGCTGGTTGCGGGTGGCGACCAGCCGCAGCCGCAACGCCCCGACATCGGTGCGGCCGGGCAATTCGATCCGTTCCAGCACCTCGCTCCAGGCGAACAGGGTGTCGCCGGCGAAGGTCGGGTTGGCGTGGCGGCCGCCATTGATCGCGGCGAGGCGGAAGGCGTTGCCGAGGCCGTTGAACGACAGCGCCCGGGCCAGCGACAGGACGTGGCCGCCATAGATCAGCCGCCGGCCGAAGCGGCCCTGGCTTTCGCTGAACTGGTTGAAATGGACCCGGGCGGTGTTCTGCCACAGCCGGGTCGCCATCATGTGTTCGGCTTCCTCGATGGTGACGCCATCGACATGGTCGATCTTCTCGCCCGGCTGGTAATCGTCCCAGCGATAGGGGCTGCCGGCAAGGGTGTCGTCATAGGAAGCGAGGTCGAGCCCGGCCGGCACGATCAGATCGGCGGCGGCGACCGCGCCGGGCAGCTCGGGCACCCGGGTTTCGGCCAGCACCGCCTCGGGGTCGCGCTTGCGCACCATCACCCAGCGGACATACTCGACCGCCACCGCGCCGCGCTGGGTGCGCCCGGTGGTGCGGACATAGACCACCCCGGTCTGGCGGTTGGAATTCTCCTTGATCCCGATCACCTCGGACACCGCGTCGAGGGTGTCGCCGGGATAGACCGGCGCGCCGAAGCGGCCGCCGGCATAGCCGAGATTGGCCACCGCGTTGAGGCTGATGTCGGGCACGCTCTTGCCGAACACGACGTGGAACACCAGCAGATCGTCGAGCGGGGCGTGGCCGTCGCGGCCGAGCCCGACCGAACCGGCGAAGCTGGCGGCGGACTGAACCGCGAAGCGCGACCCGTACAATGCGGTGTAGAGCGCGACGTCGCCGCAGGTGACGGTGCGCGGGGTGGCGTGGCGGAGGATCTGGCCGAGCCGGAAATCCTCGAGGAAATTGCCGCGATTGGTCTTGCTCATCGCCCCGCCTCCGCCTGGGCGGCGTCGAGCTCGCCGATCCGCGCCGCCAGATCGACCAGACGGCGGGCATTATCGACATGCAGCTGTTCGACCAGCCGGCCATCGACCACCACCACCCCGCGCCCCGCGGCCTGGGCCTCGGCATGGGCGGCGATGATCCGGCGCGACCAGTCGAGTTCGAGCGAACTGGGGGCGAACACCCGGTTGGCGGCGGCGATGGTCTTGGGATGGATCAGGGTCTTGCCGTCGAAGCCGAAATCGCGGCCCTGCCGACAGGCGGCCTCGAATCCCAGCTCGTCGTCGAGGTCGAGATGGACCCCGTCGAGCGCGGCCAGCCCGTTGGCCCGCGCAGCCAGCAGGGTCAGGCCGAGTGCGGTGACCAGCGGCTGGCGGTCGGGGGTGTGGGCACAGTGCAGGTCCTTGGCGAGGTCGGAGGTGCCCATCACCAGCCCGGCCAGACGGGGGCTGGCCTCGGCGATCTCGGCCACCCGCAGCACCCCGCGCGGGGTCTCGATCATGCACCACAGCGCGAGCGAGTCCGGCGCGCCGGCGGCGACCAGCGCGGCCTCGACCTGACGGACCATGTCGGCGCTTTCGACCTTGGGGATCAGCACCGCGTCGGCCCCGGCGGTGGCGGCGGCGACAAGGTCGGCCTGGCCCCACGGGGTGGCGAGACCGTTGACCCGCAGCAGCAATTCGCGCCCGCCATAGCCGCCCTCGGCCAAGGCGGCGACCACCAGCCGGCGGGCCTCTTCCTTGGCGTCGGGGGCGACGGCGTCCTCGAGGTCGAGGATCAGGCCGTCGGCGGCGAGGGTGCGGGCCTTGGCCAGCGCGCGCGGATTGGAACCCGGCATGTAGAGGACGGACCGGCGGGGCCGGGGGGTGGCGGCCATGGGGCGGCTCCTTGGTCGGGGACGAGGCGAAAGGGGTGGAAAGGGTAACAACCCGGGGAAGGCTTGGCAAGGTTGCAGCGCAATAAAAGGTCGTCTATACCGGAGCCGCGATGCAGATTGTTTCCCTCCAATCGGCGGTGGCGTTCGGCCATGTCGGCAATTCCGCCGCCCTGCTGCCGTTGCAGCGGCTCGGCCACGAGGTCTGGCCGATCGACACGGTCCAGTTCTCCAACCATCCCGGTCATGGCGGCTTTCGCGGCCGGCGGCTGCCGCCCGACCACCTCGCCGAGATGGTCGAGGGGCTGGCGGCGGTCGGGGCGCTCGATGGCTGCGACGGGCTGCTCAGCGGCTATCTCGGCGCCGCCGGGGTGGCCGAGGTGGCGGCGGCGGCGATCCGCCGGATCCGCGCCGCCAATCCCGCCGCGCTCTATCTGTGCGACCCGGTGATGGGCGATTTCCCCGGCGGGCTGTATGTCGATCCCGCCTTGCCCGAGGCCTTTCGCCGCCTGCTGCTGCCGCTGGCCGACCTGATCACCCCCAACCGGTTCGAGCTGGAAATGCTGGCCGGCACCCCGGTCGGCGACCTCGCCGCCGCCGAAGCCGCCGCCCGCCGCCTGCTCGGCCGCGACGGCGCCGGGCCCGGCGCGGTGGTGGTGACCGGCCTGCCGGCGGGGGAGGACGCGCTGGCGGTGCTGGCGGTCACCGCCGGGGAAGGCTGGCGGGTGGACAGCCCGCGCCTGCCCTTCGCCCCCGAGCCGAGCGGCACCGGCGACCTGCTGGCGGCGCTGCTGTTCGGCCACCGGCTGGCCGGCCGCCCCCTGCCCGAGGCGCTGGCGCTGGCGGTGTCCGGCCTGCATGCGGTGCTGGAGCGCACCCGGGCCGAGGGGCGGCGCGAACTGGCCCTGGTCGCCGCCCAGACGGCGATGATCGACCCGCCCCGCCGCTTCGCCGCCGTGCCGCTGCCGTCCTGACCGGGGGGGCGAAACCGGCCCCACGACTGGCGGACTCGTCGAATCTCCCTATGTTATGGGCCCGCCCCCGCGCGTGTCCGCCCCGGGTTCCCGTTGCCACGGGAATCCTGACCGGATTTTGCAGGACGTTTCGCGCGGCGGACCGGCCAAAAAGACCCGTGCGCCGGGCGGCGGCGTCGGGTAAGACAGGATAGGGGACATCACGGAGACGACCGGGGCCGGCCGGTCGCGAGCGATGGAAAGGGAAACCATGACGAGACTGGCGAAAAGCCTGGGGCTGGCGATGGTGGCGGCGGTGGCGCTGGCCGCGCCGCTGGGCGCCGAGGAAATCGGCAGCGTCTCGACCGTGTTCAAGGCGATCGGCCCCAACGACAAGATCGTGGTCGAGGCGTTCGACGACCCCAAGGTGGCCGGGGTCACCTGTTACCTGTCGCGCACCAAGCTGGGCGGGATCAAGGGGGCGATGGGCATCGTCGAGGAGCCCGACGACGACGCCGCGATCTCGTGCCGCCGGGTCGGGCCGGTCCAGATCGCCGAATCCTTCCGCGACGGCGAGACGGTGTTCAAGACCGACACCTCGCTGCTGTTCAAGACGATGCAGGTGGTGCGGTTCTTCGACCGCAAGCGCAACGTGCTGGTCTATCTGGTCTACAGCGACAAGATCATCGAGGGCTCGCCCAAGAACTCGGTCTCGGCGGTGTCGCTCGACAAGAACGTGGCGCAGTGACCACGCTGCCCGAGGATCAGCGGCGGCTGCTCGACGGGTTGCTGGCCCAGCTCGGCCGCCAGCCCGATCAGGCGGCGCTGATCCACTTCGTCACCGAGGTGCTGCGCAGCCTGCTGCGCCGCCAGGGCGACACCGAGTTCCGCGAGGCGATCGAAGCCGCCTTCGTCGAGGGGGTGGTGCAGCACGACCGGCCGGAACAGCGGGCGCTGGCGGCCGAGGTGATCCGGGTGGTGATCGTCAAGCGGCCGGAGATCGCCCGGGCGTGGCGGGCGGCGCGGGGGGGCGCGGCCGCCGCCGACGCCCCGGCCCGGCGCAGCAGCGACCAACCCGACCACGCGCCCGCCCCGCCCCCCCCGCCCGTCCCCGCCCTCGACGATCCGTTCGCGGTGGCCGAGGCCGGGCTTGGCCGCTATCTGGCCGAACTGGTCCGCCGCCGCGTCACCGCGTTCGAGACCCCGCCGGCGCGGATGCCCTCGGCCGCCTACCGGGTCGGCCCCCCGTTCTTCCTGTTCGATCCGTCCTTCCCCGACCTGCTGGCCGGTTTCGTCGCCGGGCCGCTGCTGCGCGCCTGCCGCGACGGGATGGAGCGGCGGGTCTATCGCCCGTTCGAGGACCGCATCCCGCTCGACGACCATGACTGGGCCGCCTTCATGGAGGACAAGCGCGAGGCGGTGTGGGCGATCCTGCTCGACCGGCTGAGGAAGCTGGCCGAGGCGCAGCGGCGGGCCGAGGCCAAGCAGACCGCCCCCGAGGCCGCGCCGGCCGCGCCGAGCTATCGGGTGGTGGAAAAGCGGGTGACCCGGCCCCGGGTGTTCAAGGTGCTGGGGGTCGGCTTCACCCTGGGCGAGGTCACCACCACCCGCCGGGTGCGGGTGCGCCGGCCCGACCCCAACGCGCTCGACCCCGAGGAGGTGACCGCGCTCGACCTGTTCGCCGCGCTCGACCGCGAGGCGGAACAGCACGGCATCGATCTGCCCGACGGGGTCGATCTGGCCCTGATCCGCGCCCTGCTCGCCGGCGATCCCCGCCCGTTCGCCACCACCCGCGACGCCCTGATGGCGCTGATGGGCCATGCCAGCACCAGCGGCCCGTTCCTGGTCGAGAAGTTGCAGGCGGCCGAGCACAGCCTCGACCCGGTGCTGGTCGACATCCTCGGCATGATGCTGTTCACCCGCTTCGGCCATGCCCGCTTCGGCCTGACCGAACTGCAATCCTATTGCCACGGCGTGTCGCGCGACACCGCCGGCACCGCCCCGTCCCGGCCGTTCTGCACCCAGGAACTGGCCGCCCGCCCCGGCGCCCTGGTGGTGCAGTTCCGCGAGGCGATGCGCCGCCGCGCCCATGCCGACGTGGTCGGGACGACGGTGGCGCTGCTGGTGGAGTGCTGGCTGGGGCTGGGACGGCAGGGGCTCACCGCCGCGCTGGCCGAGGGGCTGGCGCTGTTCGACAGTTTCGGCCCGCTGTTCGCCGACGATCCCGACCGCGCCGCGCTGATCGAGCTGACCCGGATGGTGCGGGACGAGCTGACCGCGCCGACGCTCGGGCGCGCCTCGCTGCTGCTGGCGGTGGGCCGGATCTACGACCCGGTGGCGCGGCGGGCGACGGGACGGCACTGATGCGGATCCTGTTCATCACCGCCAGCCGGATCGGCGACGCGGTGCTGTCGAGCGGCCTGCTCGACGCCCTCGCCCGCCGCCATCCCGAAGCCCGCTTCACCGTCGCCTGCGGCGCGGTGGCGGCGCCGCTGTTCGCCGCCGCCCCGTTCGTCGAGGAGGTGATCCCGATGGTCAAGCGCCGCCGCGCCGGCCATTGGCTCGACCTGTGGCGCCGCACCGTCACCCGGCGCTGGGCCCTGGTGGTCGATCTGCGCGGCTCGGCGCTCGGCTGGCTGCTGCCGGCGTGGCGGCGGCGGGTGCTGCGCTCGTCGTGGGAACCGCGCCACCGCCTGTTCCACCTCGCCGGACTGCTCGACCTCGACCCGCCGCCGCCGCCCCGCCTGTGGGCCGGCGCGGCGCAGCACGAGGCCGCCGCCCGCCTGATCCCCGCCGGCCCGCCGGTGCTGGCGGTGGGGCCGACCGCCAACTGGGCCGCCAAGCAATGGCCGGCCGAACGTTTCGTCACCGCGATCGAGCGGCTGACCGCGCCCGACGGCATCCTGCCCGGGGCGCGGGTGGCGGTGCTGGCCGCCCCCAGCGAGCGGGCCCAGGCCCAGCCGGTGCTCGACGCGGTGCCGGCGGCGCGGCGGATCGACCTCGCCGACGGCCGCGCCGACCTCGTCACCCTGTTCGCCGCGCTCGGCCGCTGCGCCTTCTATCTCGGCAACGATTCCGGGCTGATGCACATGGCCGCCGCCGCCGGCTGCCCGACCCTCGGGCTGTTCGGCCCCTCGTCCGAACTGTTCTACGGCCCGGTCGGCCCCCGCGCCGCCAGCGTGCGTGGACCGCGCTCGTTCGAGGACATCTGCCACGCCCCCGATTTCGACCACCGCCGCGGCGATTGCCTGATGCTCGACCTCGACCCCGACCGGGTGGTCGCGGCGGCGCGACGCCTATGGACCACCCCGGCACAGGCGTGACCCTGCGGGCGCCGCGCCGGGTCGGCCGTCGCCCCATCCCCCGCCCATGGCGCCGGTCGCTGCTGCCCTGGGCGCTGGCGGCCTCGCTGCTGCTGCATGCCGCGCTGGTGCTGGTCAGCTACGAGCGCCTGCGCCGCCCGCCGCCGCTCCCGCCCGAGGAACAGACGGTCGAGGTCGATCTCGCCCCCCTCCCCCCGGCCCCGCCGCCCCCCGCCGCCGCGCCCGCCCCGGCGCCGCCGGCGACCCCGCCGGCCCGGCCGCAGCCGCCGCC
>NZ_JBHUIY010000025.1:0-56384 GCF_042683125.1 Phaeospirillum tilakii | reverse complement strand
GGCGGATCGCGCAACAGGGCGACCAGCGCCTCGGTCTGGGCCGCCGACAGCGGCAGGGGGGGAATCCCAAGCGCGGCGCGCTCGGCGACATGCTGGCGATAGGCTTCAAGCATGACCAGATCCTCTCGTCGGTATCGTCATTCACGCGGCCGGGGCCTGACGGGCCAGCCAACCCATCCCCGGCGGCCGCTGCCGGGATCGTCGCGCGACGGATCGGACCCTAGCGCCAAACCCCCCGGGACGGAAGCACTTAGACCGGGCCGGGAGGGCCGCTCCCATCAAATCGCCACAATTGACATCAAAAGTAACGCCATGACCTCGGCGGCCGCCCTCTCCCGCCCCCACCCTCGCGGCGGCCCCGGGCAATAGCGGCGGTCGGCGCCCCCTCCCCCTCTGCGCCGGCCGCCGCGCGTCTTCCTTCCCTTCCGCGCCTTACCAGCGACAGTCGGGCGTCTCGGTCTCGGTATCGACCAGGGCGGAGATCCGGCTTGAATCGGCTTCCGACATCACCGCCGCCGCCAGCGCATCGGCGCCGGCCGCCTCCAGGCTGCGCACCCGCTGCTTGACCATCGGCAGGTTGAGGGTGCTCATCGACAGGTCGCGGATGCCGAGCCCCAGCAGCAGCGCGGTATAGCGCGGATCGCCGGCCATCTCGCCGCAGACGCAGAGCGGAATCCGCGCCTTGGCGGCGGCGTCGGCCGAGAACTGGATCAGCCGCAGCACTGCCGGATGGAGCGGGTTGAACAGCGCCGCCACCGCCTCGTCCGACCGGTCGATCGCCAGGGTGTACTGGATCAGGTCGTTGGTGCCGATGGCGAAGAAATCGGCCTCGCCGGCCAGGGCGTCGGCGGCCAGGGCGGCGCCGGGGACCTCGATCATCGCCCCCAGCGGCGGCAGCGGATCGGGAAGGGCGATGCCGGCATTGATCAACCGCGCCGCCGCCGCCCGCAGCATCCGCCTGGTGGCGCGCAGTTCCTCGACGGTGGCGATCATCGGCACCAGGATCCGCACCGGCCCATGCACGGCGGCGCGCAGGATCGCGGCGAGCTGGGTTTCGAGCAAAGCCGGCCGGGCCAGCCCGACCCGGATCGCCCGCAGGCCAAGCGCCGGATTGGGGCCGATCGACAGGCCGAGCGCCGGGGCCAGCTTGTCGCCGCCGGCATCGAAGGTGCGCACCGTCAGCACCCGCCCGTCGAGCCGCTCGATCAGGCCGCGCAGCACCTGATACTGCTCCTCCTCCGACGGCAGGTCGTCGCGGTTCATGTAGAGGAACTCGCTGCGCAGCAGGCCGATCCCCTCGGCGCCGCATTCCAGCACCGCGCCGACCTCGGCCGGCAGCTCGATGTTGGCCTGAAGCCGGATGCGGGTGCCGTCGCGGGTCTCGGCCGGCAAATCGCGCAGCCGGGTCAAGGCGCGGCGGGCGCGCAGGAAATGGGCGCGCTTGCTCCGGTAATGGCGCAGGGTGGCCGGGGTGGGATTGATCACCACCACGCCGCCGGTGCCATCGACGATCACCGGTTCGCCGCCGCGCAAGCCCTTCATCAGCCCGGCGACACCCAGCACGGTCGGCAGGCCGAGCGAGCGGGCCATGATCGCGGTGTGGCTTTCGGCACCGCCGACCACGGTGGCCAGCCCGGCGACGCGGCGGCGGTCGAGCAGCGCGGTGTCGGCCGGGGTCATCTCCTCGGCCAGGATCACCGCCCGGCGCGGCAGCGCGGTGAACGGGCGGTGCGGGGTGTGGGTCAGGTTGCGCAGCAGCCGGCGGCCGATGTCGCGCATGTCGGCAACGCGGGCGGCGAGATAGGAATCGTCCATCGCCTCGAAGCTCTGAACGATGCCGGCGATCTCGCGCTGGACCGCCGCCTCGGCGTTGATGTGGGTGTCGGCGATGCGGCGCTCGACCCCGCGCACCAGCCGCGAGCCCTTCAGCATCTGGCGGTAGGCGTCGAGCAGGTAGCCCATCTCCTCGGCGGCGGCGCCGCCGAGATCGACCGCCTTGACCTGCAATTGCTCGACCTGCCGCGCCGCGGCGGCGACCGCCTCGGCGAAGCGGGCGCATTCCTCGGCCACCGCCTCGGGCTCGATCCGCCGTTCCGCCACCGCGATGGTGCCGGAATCGTGCGGATAGGCCACCCCGATCGCGACCCCCCGGGCGATCGCCAACCCTTCGAGCACGACCTCGCTGCCCGCGACCCGCACCGTCATCCCCCACCTCGCCTGCCATGATCCGGACGCCGCCGCGCCGGTTGCCCGAAGGACCCCGCCGGGTCCCGGCCCATCGCCGTCAGTCTTCGTCGAACTTGCGGTCGACCAGCTCGACCAGCGCCGCCACCGCCGCCTCGGCATCGTCGCCATTGGCGGAGATGTCGATGCTGCACCCGGGGGCGGCCGCCAGCATCATCAGCCCCATGATCGAGATCCCCGAGACCTCGGTGCCACGGTGGCCGACGGTGACCTGGGCGTTGAAGGTGGCGGCCAGCTTGACGAATTTGGCGGCGGCACGGGCATGCAGCCCGCGACGGTTGGCGATCAATGCGCCACGGCGCAGAACTTCAGAACTCATCGACGATCCTGGGTCAGCAATTTGGAAGCGACGTTGATGTATTTGCGCCCCGCCTCCTGGGCGCTGGCGACCGCCTCGGCCAACGGCTCGGAATGGCGGACGCTGGCGAGCTTGATCAGCATCGGCAGGTTGACCCCGGCGATCACCTCGACCCGGGCCTTGTCCATGATCGAGATCGCGAGGTTGGACGGGGTGCCGCCGAACATGTCGGTCAGCAGCACCACCCCGTCGCCGTCGTCGCAGCAGGCGACGCTTTCGAGGATGTCGTTGCGCCGCTGTTCCATGTCGTCGTCGGGGCCGATACAGACGGCGGCGACGTTGGGTTGCGGTCCGACCACGTGTTCGAGCGCGGCGACCAGTTCATCGGCCAGCCGGCCGTGGGTGACGAGAACCAGCCCGATCATTTTCCTCCCTCCGCGCCGGACGATCGGCGGCTGTCGCCGCCGGGCCGGTGCCTGATGTCAATCCATGTCATGAGCGATTCCCCCTTCACCCGGCGCCTTCCTCGAGTTCGCGGTGCCGCAGATCGACCCGCTCCCCCCGGTCGCGCAGCCAGGCGGCCACCCGTTCGGCCACCGCGACCGAGCGGTGCCGGCCACCGGTACAGCCGATGGCGATGGTCAGATAGCTCTTACCTTCCGCCGCGAAGCGAGGCAACAGCGGTGCCAGCAATCCGGTCAGGCCGTCGAGGAATGGCGTGAAGGCCGGATCGGCGGTGACGTAGTCGGCCACCGCCGGATCGCGCCCGGTCAGCGGGCGCAATTCGGCCCGGTAATGCGGGTTGGCGAGGAAGCGGGCGTCGAACACCAGATCCGCCTCGCGCGGCAGGCCGTTGCGATAGGCGAACGAGGTGACGAACACCACCAGCCCGGTGCGGTCCTGCTCGGGCGAGAAATGGCCGGCCAGCAGCCGCCTGAGCGCGGCCGGCGGCAGATCGGAGGTGTCGATCACCAGATCGGCCCGCGCCCGCAGCGGCAGCAGCAAAGCGCGCTCGTGGCGGATGCCGTCCTGGAGCGGCCGGTCGGCGGCGAGCGGATGGCGGCGGCGGGATTCGGTGTAGCGGCGACACAGCGCCTCGTCGCTGCAATCGAGGAACAGCAGATCGACCCGGCCGCCGCCCTCGCCCATCAGCCGTTCGACGGTGGCCAGCACCGGCTCAACCCCGAAATCGCGGGTGCGGATGTCGATCCCCACCGCCAGCGGCCGGGCCAGACCGGAATCCGAGCGGACCAGACTGCCCAGCAGCGACAGCGGCAGATTGTCGACCGCCTCCCAGCCGAGATCCTCCAGCCCCTTCAGCGCCAGGGTCTTGCCGGCACCGGACAGACCGGTGACGATCACCACCCGGCCGGCGGCAGAAACGGAAGAAGACGAGGGGTCCGGACTCATGACGCCCTCATTATATCCTGCGGAGCCGCCAGCACCACAAGGCGAACCTTCGCCGCCGCCGAAGCCTCGAATCCGGCCAGCCGCAGGCGGGGCAGCGTCACCCCCAGCCATTCCACCGTCTCGGCCGGCGGCAGCCGCTCGATTTCGGCCGGGTCGGCGACCAGATCGACCACCAGCGCCAGCGGCGCCGGGCCATGCGGCAGACGCAGGATGCCGACCCCGCGCGCCTCGATCAGCCCGGCGATCGGCGCCGGCACGTCGGCGATCAGGCGGTCGCCCTGGCGCGTCAGCCGGGTCTGGTCGTCGGCCACCAGCCGGGCGCCACCGTCGATCAGACGCAGCGCGAGGTCGGATTTGCCGCGCCCCGACCCGCCGCGGATCAACACGCCGCGGCCCGCGACCGCCACCGTGGTGCCATGGACCAGATTCATGAGGAAAAGGTGGCGGCCGGAGGGAGCGAAGTCAATCCCGCCCCGCCGCCGCGATCGCCTTGGGCAGGGCGACCAGGAAGGTGCTGCCGCGTCCGGGCTCGGATTCGGCCCAGATCCGGCCGCCGTGATGCTCGGCGATCTTGCGGCAGATGGCGAGACCGATGCCGGTGCCCTCGACCGCCTCGCGGCTGACCAGACGCTGGAAGATGCCGAACACCCGGCCGAGATCGCCGGGGGCGATGCCGACGCCGTTGTCGGCCACCGCCACCACCCATTCGGCGCCGCCGTCGCGGCAGGTGACGCCGATGCGCGGCGGCACCCCGGGACGGACATAGGTCAGGGCGTTGCCGATCAGGTTCTGGAACAGCCGGACCAGCTCGGAGCGGTCGCCGATGCAGACCGGCAGATCGTCGGCCACCCTCACCTCGGCCCCGGCCTCGGCCACCGCCACCTCGAGATGGCGCAGGCTGTCCTTGACCACCTCGGCCAGCGCCACCGGATTCATCGGGCTGCTGACGCGGCCGATGCGGGAATAATGCAGCAGATCGATGATCATCCGGTCGAGCCGCTTGGCGCCGTCGAGGGCGAAGCCGAGGAACTGGCGGGTTTCGTCGTCAAGCGCCGCCGCCAGCCGCTTGTCGAGCAGGCCGAGATAGGCGCTGATCATCCTGAGCGGCTGGCGCAGATCGTGGCTGGCGACATAGGCGAACTGTTCGAGATCCTCGTTGGAATGGCGCAGTTCCTCGACCAGGGCGGCGAGACGGGCCTCGTTGCGCTTCTGGGCGGTGATGTCGGACTTGATCGCCAGATAATTGGTGACCTCGCCATCGAGGCCGGAAATCGGCTGGATCGAGGCATATTCCCAATAGAGCGCCCCGTCCTTGCGCCGGTTGATCAGCTCGCCTTCCCATTGCCGCCCGCTCGACAGCGCCGCCCACAGCCCCTCGAAGGTGCCGGGCGGATTGCAGCGGGAATTGAGGATGCGCGGGTTCTGGCCGATCGCCTCGTCGCGGCCGTAGCCGGTGACCTCGACGAACTTCTGGTTGACGTATTCGATCTGGCCCTGAAGGTTGGTGATGACGATCGAAACCGGGCATTGCTCCACCGCCCGGGTCAGCAGGGCGAGGCGATGGGCGGACTGGATGGTCGAGGTGATGTCGGCGCCGCTGCCGTAATAACCGAGGAACGCGCCCTCGGGGGTGAAGCGCGGGATGCCGCTGACCTTGACCCAATGCACCCGTCCCTCGGGATCGAGATGGCCGCATTTGAAGTCGCGGAACGGCAGATGGGCGGCGAGGTCGGCGTCATGGCGGCGCCAGGATTCCTCGTCGGCCGCCACCGTCTCGGCGGCGAGGTCGGTCTGGCGGCGGCCGATCAGGCTCTCGGGCGGCAGGCCGGTGACGGTGCGAAAGCCGTCCGACACCCAGACGAAGCGGCAGTCGCGGTCGCTTTCCCAGAACCAGTCGACCGCGGTGGCGGCGAAGGCGCGGGCGCGGGCCTCCGCATCGCGCAGCGCCCGGCACTGGGCGGTGAGGCGGGCGTTTTCGGCCTCAAGCGCGGCACACCGGGCCTCGGCCCCGCCGGGAGACGCCGCATCCTCGGCGCCGAGGTTGTCCGCTTTGGCCCGATCGCCCACCGCGTCGTCCTTTCCGCCGTGATTCGCCCGATCCGCGAGGGTGTCCTCCCCCCGGCCGACCAGGGCCAGAATACCGCCGCCTTGGCCGCTTTTCATCTCCGATTCCGTCGTTCCGACTCGGGGGAATCCTGGACGGCGGGGCGGCGGCTGACGTAGGATGCAATCGTGAATAATTGGTTAATCCTGCCAGGAGCGCGGGGATGAACTCGACCGGAAAGGCCGCCGCCGCGGTGCCGGCAGCCACCGGGCCAGGGCGGCTGATCCGTCTGCCCAGCCGGTCGGCCGGCTGGCTGGAGGCGCCCGAGCCCGCGCCCGATCCGGCGATGATGGCCCCGCCCCGTCCCGAGCCGGCCTCGCTGGCGGTGCTGCTGGTCGAGGACGAACCGGGCGACGCCCGGCTGGTCGAGCTGGCGCTGATGAGTTCTCACCGTCCCAGCTTCGCCGTCAGCCACGTCCAGACCCTGGCGGCGGCGGTGGCGCATCTGGCCGCCGCCCGGCCGACCGACGTGGTGCTGCTCGACCTCAGCCTGCCGGATTCGGCCGGGCTGGCGACGGTGGCGCGGATCCGCGAGACCGCCCCCCGCCTGCCGATCGTGATCATGACCGGCACCGACGATCCCCGGCTGGCCGAGGCGGCGCTGGAGGCCGGCGCCCAGGATTATCTGGTCAAGAGCGACGATCCCGAGCGCACGGTGGCGCGGGCGATCCGCTACGCGGTGACGCGGATGACCAGCCAGATCGAACGCGAGGCGCTGCTGAAGCGGATCGCCCTGCAACAGCGCACCCTGATGGACGAGATCGCGGCGGCGCGGGCGATGCAGTTCGACCTGCTGCCGCGTCCGGCGCGGATCGATGCCCGCCTCGCCGAACTGGGGATCGAGGTCGAGTCCTTCTTCGAGCCCTCGCTCGGGATCGGCGGCGACCTGTGGGGCTGCCTCGACCCCGGCGGCGAGCGGATCTGTTTCTACTCGTTCGACTTCACCGGCCACGGCATCGGCGCCGCCCTCAACGTGTTCCGGCTGCACGCTCTGATCAGCGACCGCTGGAACGCGGCGCAGAGCCCGGCCCAGACCCTGCGCCTGCTCGGCATCGCCCTGCGCGGCCTGCTCGGGCGCGGCCATTTCGCCACCATGGCGCTCTGTTGCCTCGATCTTGGCCGGGGCGAGATCGAATGGGCCTCGGCCGGGGCGCCGGCGCCGCTGCTGATCGAGGGCGGCGCGGTGCGCTTCCTCGACGCCAAGGGGGTGCCGCTCGGCCTGTCGCCCGACCCGCATTACCTCGACCGGCGCGAGCCGTTCCCGCCCGGCGCCACCCTGCTGCTCTACAGCGACGCCATCACCGACGCCCCGCTGGCCGAGGGCGACGAGATGTTCGGCGAGGCCGGGCTGTGCCGCCTCGCCGCCGAGCTGATCGCCCGCGACGGCCGCGCCCGGGTGGCCAGCCTGATCGAGGAATTCGAGCGCCGGGTGCGGCTGCCGCTGGAGGACGATCTGACCACGCTGGCGATCCGCCGGCTGGGAGGCGGGCCGTGAGCGCGCTGACCGACCGTCCCGCCGCCGCCCGGCCGGTCCGGGTCGGCCGCGCCGGCACCGGCTGGAGCGAGGCCGGCGCCGCGCCGCACCTGCTGGCCGGCCCGGCCGGGATCGAGGCGCTGCGGCACGGGCTGGCCCCGCCGCTGGCCGGCTTCCTCGATACCGGCGGCGGCGGGCTCGACGGCGTCGGCCCGCGCTGTCTCGCCACCGTCGCCGCCGGCGGGCTGGTGCTGTCGCTGACCACCGCCTCGGTCTGCGCCCTGCCGGTGGTCGAGCTGGCGACGATCGCAATCCGCCACCGCTTCGGCCTGCCGCCCGGCGACCTGATCGAGCGGATCGAGATCTGTCTGGCCGAGGCGCTCGGCAACGCGGTGATCCACGGCAATCTGGCGATCCCCGGCCATCTGCGCACCTCGCCCTGCGGCTTCGCCCGCTTCCGTCAGGTGATGGCGGAACGGCTGCGCGACCCGATGCTGGCCGATCGCCGGGTCGAGATTCACGCATTGCGCGCCGCAACCAACTCGTTCACCCTTCTGGTCTCGGACCAGGGGAGCGGGTTCGACCTGGGGGAACAAAGCGGACGGGTGGTGCCGATCGACGCGCGCTGCGGGCGCGGACTCGACCTGATCCGGCGGGGCTGCACCGGCCTCGCCAGCGAGGACGGCGGCCGCACGGTGCGGATGGAGTTCGCCGGACCGGAGGCTGACCGGCCGGCACGCGAGGGGGAGCAGGGGTGAACGGCAGCTGGCACATGCGCTACCGGATCGAGGACACCGGGACGGATCTGGTGGTCCATCTCGAGGGTCAGCTCAATTTCGGCGCCGACCGGGTCTTTCAGGACCTGCTGGCCGAATTGGCCGAGCATCACGGTCACCGCCGGGTGCGGCTCGACCTGTCGGAGCTGAGCCACATCGATTCGGTCGGACTCGGCCTGCTCTACATCGCCCGCGAGGATCTCGACGCGGTCGGCATCCGGCTCTGTCTCAGCCGCCCGCGCGCCAACGTGCTGCGCATGCTCGACCTGACCGAGGCCAGCGAAACCTTCGAGATCACCCGCTAGCCGCGCGCCGGCGGGCACCAATGTTGGGGATGGGACGATTCAAGCAAGAATGAGGCAGCGCGATGCGATGTTGAACCGCCCAAGAATAAGGGTCGAAGCAGAGCACGTCCGGGGGGGCCGGGCCGAAAGGCGCGGACCGGACAGGCGGAAATATTGTCAGGACGGACCCAGTCCGGCGCGGAGAACGCCGGGAGCGGGTTGCGTCCGGGGGACTGGGAAGGAGTGACGGGTATGTCCAAGGCCGGTTGGGGAACACTGCGCCTGCGCGAGAAGTTCATGCTGGTGATCGGGGCGGGCGTGATCGTGATGGCGACGCTGATCGTCGTCTTCATCGCCCGCTACGAAGAAAGCGCGATGGAGCGCAAGCTCTACGAACTCAGCCTCAACGAAATGACCTCGCTGCACGCCTTGATCGTCAACGTGATGGCGAACCGCCCGACGGATTCGGAAAACGTCGGCATCAAGGTGTTCAACAAGTGGTTCGACAGCCGCAACGATCATTACGCCGGCAAGGTGTGGAGCGTGTGGGGGCCGAAGGTCACCGCCTACATGAAGGACGCCGAGCCCGACCGCGCCCCCAAGGCGCCGCAGGACGAGGTCGATCGCGAGGCGCTGGCCACCGGCAAGCCGGTCGGCCGCTTCGTCGGCGGGTTCTACCGCTATTCGATGCCGATCGTGCTTGGCGTCACCGACGGCGCCAACCAGGAGGTCTGTCACACCTGTCACGGCGGGATGGGGATCACCGACGGCGAGGTGATCGCGGTGCTGTCCTCGTCGCTGTCCACCGCGGCGGAGAAGGCCGAACTCAACCAGGCGATCACCTGGCTGGTGATCTTCGGCGTGGTGTCGACCATCGTCTCGGTGCTGGTGGTGCGCTGGATCCTGAGCGGGGTGATCATCCGCCCGATCCTGCGGATGAGCGGTCTGATGGAGCGGCTGGCCAAGGGCGACATGACGGTGGCGATCGAGGGCACCAGCCGCGCCGACGAGGTCGGCGACATGGCCCGCACCGTCCAGGTGTTCAAGGAACACATGGTCGAGGCGGAAAAGCTGCGCTCGGCCCAGGACGAGGAACGCAACCGCGCCTCGGCCCAGCGCGCCCAGGCCCGCCACGAAATGGCCAACAATTTCGAGCACACCGTCAAGACGCGGGTGGCGCGGGTCGATGAATCGACCGCCGGCATCCGCAACACCGCGCAGTCGATGGCCAACCGTTCGGAAAAGAGCGGCGGCCGCACCCTGGAGGTCAGCGAGGCGGCCGGGATCACCACCGAACGCGCCGCCGCGGTGTCCGAGGCGACCCGCCAGCTGGCGGAATCGGTCAACGAGATCGCCAAGCAGGTCAGCCAGTCGTCGCGGATCGCCCAGCGGGCGGTGGAGGACGTCAACACCACCGCGCGGCAGATGGGCGAACTGTCCGAGGCGGTGCGGGCGATCGGCAACGTGGTGCAGTTGATCAACGACATCGCCGCCCAGACCAACCTGCTGGCGCTCAACGCCACCATCGAGGCGGCCCGGGCCGGCGAGGCCGGCAAGGGCTTCGCGGTGGTGGCGGGCGAGGTCAAGCACCTCGCCAACCAGACCGCGCGGGCGACCGACGAGATCGCCCAGCAGGTGGCGGCGGTGCAGGCCTCGGCCCGCGAGATGACCGGCAGCATCGAGGGGGTGGTGACCACCATCCGCGAGATCGACGACATCTCGACCGCGATCGCCAGCGCGGTGCAGCAGCAGGAGGCCACCACCCGCGATATCGCCAGCAACATCAGCGAGGTCGCCCATCAGGCCGGCGAGGTGTCCCGCTCGGTCACCCACCTGTCGAAGGCCTCGGCCCAGGCCTGCGCCGGCACCATCCGGGTGATCTGGAGCGCCAAGACCCTCGCCAACGTCGTCGCCGACCTCAACGGCGAGGCGGAACGCTTCCTCCAGTCGGTCCGCAAATAGCGGCCCCCCGACCGGGTTTCTCTTCCAGCGCGGGCTTCGGCCCGCGCTTTTTTTGTCCAGATGCCGCTTTCGTGGGCTCCGCCCACACCCGCCAGGAGCCCGCGGCTCCTGGACCTGCTTCGGTGGTGTGCCGCACCGCCCGAGCCCAAGCTGAAGGCTGCCTGGGCTCCCGACCATCGACGCTGGTCCAGGAGCCGCTGGCTCCTGGCGGGTGCGGGCGGAGCCCGCGTTCTTTCCCGACACCTCCCTGTCGCAGACGCGACATTGTCGGCCTATGGCCCAGCGCGGCGCCTGCTTTTCCGCCCCCGCGACGATGGCACGCCCCTTGCTTCTTACAAAAATGTACCGAGACCGGGAGGCCGAGCCGATGCTCAAGCGCAAGATTCAGGAGCTGATGACCGAGCCCGCCTGCGCCACCAATCAGGCCAAGGATGCGGCGCAGCGCAAGAAAGGCTGCGGCAAGAAGGGCAAGCCCGGCGCCACCGCCGGCGGCTGTGCCTTCGACGGCGCCAAGATCGCGTTGCAGCCGATCACCGACGTCGCCCACATCGTCCACGGGCCGATCGCCTGCGAGGGCAATTCCTGGGACACCCGCAACGTCGCCAGCAGCGGGCCGACCCTCTACCGGCTCGGCTTCACCACCGACATGAGCAATCTCGACATCATCCATGGCGGCGAGAAGAAGCTCTACAAGGCGATCCGGCGGGCGGCGCAGCGTTACCAGCCGGCGGCGGTGTTCGTCTACCAGACCTGTGTCGGCGCCCTGATCGGCGACGATGTCGAGGCGGTGTGCAAGGCGGCGGCCGAACGGCTGGGGCTGCCGGTGATCCCGATCAACGCCCCGGGCTTCGCCGGCTCGAAGAATCTCGGCAACCGGCTGGGCGGCGAGGCTTTGTTCGACCATGTGATCGGCACGGTCGAGCCCGACGATGCCGGCCCGACCGACATCAACATCCTGGGCGAATATAACGTCTGCGGCGAGATGGCGCTGTTCAAGCCGCTGCTCGACCGGCTCGGCATCCGCCTGCGCGCCTCGATCACCGGCGACGCCCGCTTCCATCAGGTGGCAAGCTGTCACGCCGCCCGGGTCAACATGGTGCTCTGTAGTCAGGCGCTGGTGACCCTGGCGCGCAAGATGCAGGAAAAATACGGCATCCCCTATTTCGAGGGCTCGTTCTACGGCATCTCCGACACCTCGGACGCGCTGCGCTCGATCGCCCGGCTGCTGGTCGAGCGCGGGGCCGAGCCGGTGCTGCTCGACCGCGCCGAGGCGCTGATCGCCGCCGAGGAGGCCAAGGCCTGGGCCAAGATCGAGCCCTACAAGGCCCGCCTCGCCGGCAAGCGGGTGCTGCTCTACACCGGCGGGGTCAAGAGCTGGTCGGTGATCCAGGCCCTCCAGGAAGTGGGGATGGAGGTGGTCGGCTCCTCGGTGCGCAAGAGCACCGCGAGCGACCGCGACAAGGCGCTGGCCCGGCTCGGCGGCGACCCGACCAAGCTGGCCGACGCCATCCCCGCCCCCGAGATGTACCGGATGTTCAAGGAAGGGCGCGCCGACATGATGCTGTCGGGCGGGCGCTCGCAATTCATCGCGCTGAAGGCCCGCACCCCCTGGATCGACATCAACCAGGAACGCCACCACGGCTATGCCGGCTATGACGGCATGGTCGAACTGGTGCGGCAGATCGACCTGTCGATCAACAACCCCGTCTGGCAGCAGGTCCGCGCCCCGGCGCCGTGGGACCTGGAACAGGAGTAGTCGCGTCATGGCCCTGATCGTCGATCACAACAAGCCGCTGTCCTCCTGTCCGCTGAAGATCAGCGCGCCCCTGGGGGCGGCGCTGGCCTTTCTCGGCATGCGCGGCTGCCTGCCGATGTTCCACGGCAGCCAGGGCTGCACCGCCTTCGCCCTGGTGATGATGGTGCGCCATTTCCGCGAGGCGATCCCGCTCCAGACCACGGCGATGAACGAGATCAGCACCATCCTGGGCGGGATGGAGCAGGTCGAGGAAGGGCTGCTGACCATCGCCGACAAGGCCAAGCCCGAGATCATCGGGGTGATCTCGACCGCCCTGACCGAGACGCGGGGCGAGGACATCGCCGGCGAGGTCAAGCAGATCCGCGCCCGCCGCCGCGAACTCGACGACATCGCGGTGGTCGATGTCAGCGCCCCCGATTATGCCGGCTCGCTCGAAACCGGCTGGGGCAAGGCGGTGACCGCGATCATCAACGCCCTGGCCACCCCGGCCGGCGGGCTGGCCAAGCTGCATCAGGTCAATCTGCTGCCCGGCTGCCACCTGACCCCGGGCGACATCGAGGCGCTGAAGGACGTCATCGGCGAATTCGGGCTCGACGTGGTGGTGCTGCCCGACCTGTCCGACTCGCTCGACGGCCACGTCGCCGACAGCTACGTCCCCACCACCCTGGGCGGCACCCCGGTCGCCAGCGTGCGCGAGATGGGGCGCTCGAAGCTGACCATCGCCGTCGGCGAGCACATGCGGATCGCCGCCCAGACCCTGCAGGAACGCACCGGGGTGCCGTTCGTGCTGTTCGACCGCCTGACCGGGCTCGAGGCGGTCGATCGACTGATGGTCAGCCTGTCCACCGTCGCCGGGGTGCCGGTGCCGGCGCGCCAGCGCCGCGCCCGCTCGCAACTGGTCGATGCGATGCTCGACAGTCACTTCTATTTCGGCGGCCGCTCGATCGCGATCGCCGCCGAGCCGGCGCTGCTGTGGAGCCTGGGCAAGCTGGTGACCGATCTCGGCGCCACCCTGGTCGCGGCGGTGACCACCCAGCCGACCGGGACGCTGTCCGAGCTGCCGGCCGAGCGGGTGATCATCGGCGATTTCGAGGATCTCGAGGACCAGATCCTCGAATCCGCCGGCTGCGAGCTGATCCTGGCCAATTCCAACGGCCGGCAGGCGGCGGCGCGGCTGTCGATCCCGCTGTTCCGGGTCGGCTTTCCGGTGTTCGACCGGCTGGGGGCCGCGCATCAGGTCTCGGTCGGCTATCGCGGCACCCGCGACCTGATCACCCGGCTGGGCAACGTCCTGATCGAGATTCCCAGCCACGGCCCCATCCCTGCGGAGCATTTCCATGGCCACACGGCGGCTACGGCTGGTTGATCCGGCCGGTTCCCCGTCCGGCGACGGGCCGAAATCGAGAGGAGGTCACATGAGAATCGCCATCGCCACCCAGGACCGGCAGCGGGTGGACGCCCACTTCGCCAGCGCCCGGACCTTCCTGTTCTACGACGTCGGCCCCGAGGACCACACCTTCCTTGAGGCGGTGCAGTTCGATCTGGTCAGCGCCGAGGAAGGCGCCCACCCCGAGGACGGCGAGGACCGCCTCACCGCCAAGATCACCGCGCTCGAAGGCTCGGCCCTGCTGTTCTGCCGCGCCATCGGCGGCCCGGCGGCGGCGCGGGTGGTGCGGGCCAACGTCCACCCGATCAAGCTGCCCGACGACGAGCCGATCCCCCAGGTGATCGAGCGGGTCCGCACCATGCTGAAGGGCAACCCGCCGCCGTGGCTGCGCAAGCTGCTGAAGGACCCGGAGGCGGGCGCCGACCGCTTCGTCGACGACGAGGACTGACCCCAAGGAGAGACGCCGACTCATGGCCGAACCGCAATCCATCCCCGAGGATCCGTTCCTCAAGTCGCTGCTGATGCTGATCCGCGCCCATGACGGCAGCGGCGCGTGGGAGGCGATGCCCGATGCCGAGGTGATCGCCCCCTTCATCGTCACCAAGGAACAGCGGCGCGAGATCCCGCTGATCGGCGACCCCGACCCCGACATCCTGTGGCGGGTCGAGCTGTATTATTCCGCGATCGGGCTGGCGATCGAGCAGCGCACCGGCTTCAACGCCGCGCCGATCATGAAGATCCACCACGAGGGCTGGGGGCGGATGCTGCTGACCGCCGGCCGGCTGGTGGTGGTCAATTCCTATCTGCGCGACCTGCACCGCTTCGGCTTCGACAGCCCGCAGGCGATGATCGACAAGGCCGCCAAGATCATCGACGGCGCCGTCGCGGTGATCGAACGTTTCCCCGAGGCCGCCGCCGCCTCGTGACCCCGCCCCCCGACCGACCCCGTTTGACCCTGACCATCTGCAAGGAGTGGATCCGATGTCGTTCCGCCAGTTCACCACCCAGGACGGTTCTCCCTGGATTCCCAAGTACCTCACCGACATCAGCGCCGAGCTGTGCATCGGCTGCGGCCGCTGTTTCAAGGTCTGTTCCCAGGCGGTGATGAAGCTGATGGGGATCAACGAGGACGGCGAGATGTGCGACCCGTTCGACGATGACGACGGCGAGGTGGTGCGCAAGGTGATGACCCTCGAAACCGCCGGCAAGTGCATCGGCTGTGGCGCCTGCGAGCAGGTCTGCGGTACCAAGGCGCAGTCCCACGCGCCGATGCCGGCCTGACGCCGGCCTCCGTCCCCTTCCCCCCGGCGGGGAAGGGGATCGCCGCCCGCGTTTTCCCGCCAGGAGCCCGGTGATGAACGAATCCCTCTACGCCCAGTTGATCGAAAGCCCGGGCGGGGGCGATCCGTTCGACCGGCACTTGTTCGCCTGCACCATCGCCCTGGCCTGGCGCGAGGGGCCGCCGCCGCTGACCCGGGGGCTCGGCCTGTCGGCGCCGGCGCTGGCCGCGCTGGTCGGCCGGCTGTTCCCCGAGCGCCCCGCCCTGCTGGCCGGGCTGCGCCAGGACGACGAGGGCGCGCCGCTGTCGCCCGAGGAGCCCGACCTGCGCGCCCTGCTGCTCGATTGCCGCCGCGGCGCGCTGGTCGAGGAGGAATGGCTGGCCCACATCCTGGCCCGCCGCGCGCTGGGGCCCAACCATCTGTGGCAGGATCTCGGCCTGACCGGGCGCGGCGACCTGTCGGCGCTGATCCGGCGCCATTTCCCCCCCCTGGCCGCCCGCAACGACCGCGACATGAAATGGAAGAAATTCCTCTATCGCGAACTGTGCCAGCGCGACGGGCTGGTGGTGTGCAAAGCGCCCAATTGCGAGGTCTGCGTCGATCACGATCTGTGTTTCGGCGCCGAAAGCGGCCTGCCGCGCGGGAATGCGACGTCGCTGTCGTAAACCCGACAGGATGTGCGACAGCGGTAAATCCCGCCGCCGCCGAAAGCCCGCGAAACCGCGCCTTTGCCGCCCGCCACCCTTTGGCACGCCACTTGCGTAACTCTCTCCACGACAGAAGCCGCTGTTCCAGAGGAGGGGTGCCAAATGTTGAACCTGACCGACAGGGCCGTCGATGTGATCCGCGAGGTCTGCCAGGGCGAGTATCAGGGCCTGCGGATCCTGGTGCGCAAGGGATGTTCCGGCCTGACCTACAGCATGGGGCTCGAGGAGCAGGCGGCCGAGGATGACGAGGTGGTCGGCGTCGCCGACGTCAAGCTGTTCATCGATCCGGGCTCGGCGCTGTGGCTGACCGGGGCGACGCTCGATTACATCGCCGATTCGTCGATGGGCTCGGGCTTCGTGTTCGACAATCCGAACGCGGTGCCGCCGCCGTCGGGCTGCTCCTGCTCCGCCGGAAGCTGCGGCTGAACCCGGGCCGGGGAGAAACGCGATGAGCAATCCCGCGAGGATCATCGTCAACGACACCACCCTGCGCGACGGCGAGCAGACCGCCGGCGTCGCCTTCCGCCGCGACGAGAAGCTGGCGATCGCCCGGGCGCTGGACGCCGCCGGCGTGCCGGAGATCGAGGTCGGCACCCCGGCGATGGGCGAGGACGAACAGGCCGGCATCCGCGCCGTCGCCGCGCTGGGCCTCCGGGCCCGGCTGATCGCGTGGTGCCGGATGCGCGAGGACGATCTCGCCGCCGCCGCCGCCTGTGGCCTGACGATGGTCAATCTGTCGATTCCGGTGTCCGACCTGCAATTGTCGGCCAAGCTCCAGCGCGACCGCGCCTGGGCGCTCGGCCACATCGATGCCTCGGTGCGGCGGGCGGTGGCGCTGGGGTTCGAGGTGATGGTCGGCGGCGAGGATTCCTCCCGCGCCGACCCCACCTTCCTGGCCCAGGTGGTGCGCGCCTGCGAGGCGGCCGGCGCCCGCCGCTTCCGCTTCGCCGACACGATGGGGATCCTTGAGCCGTTCGGCGCCTATGAACGTTTCAGCGCGCTGCGGGCCGCCTGCGGGATCGAACTCGAGGTGCATGCCCACGACGATCTCGGCCTCGCCACCGCCAATTCGCTGGCGGCGGTCAAGGGCGGCGCCACCCATGTCAGCACCACCGTCAACGGCCTGGGCGAGCGCGCCGGCAACGCCCCGCTGGAGGAAGTGGTGGTGGCGCTCGACCACCTCTATCAGCGCGACACCGGGGTGGCCAAGCCGGCGCTGGCCGCCGTGTCGCGGCTGGTGGCCGAGGCCTCGGGCCGGCCGGTACCGGTCAACAAGAGCATCGTCGGCGAGGCGGTGTTCACCCATGAATCCGGCATCCATGTCAGCGGCCTGCTGCGCGACCGCCGCACCTATCAGGCGCTCGACCCGCGCGAGCTGGGGCGCGACCACCGGCTGGTGCTGGGCAAGCATTCCGGGCTGACCTCGGTGCTGCATGCCTGCGCCGAGGCCGGGCTCGAGGTCGATCCGCCCCGGGCGCGGCTGATGCTGGCGCGGGTCCGCCGCCATGCCGACCAGACCAAGACCTCCCCCACCCTGGACGACCTCAAGCGCTTCCACCGCGAGGCGACCGCCGCCCAAATGCCGGTTTGAAGGATGCTGCCGCGATGATTCTCGAAACCCTGGCCAAGCTTTCCAGTGCCGAGCAGTTCTTTGAAATCCTCGGCGTCCCCTACGAGGAGCGGGTGATCAATTCCAGCCGCCTGCACATCCTCAAGCGGTTCCGCGACCTGATCGCCACCACCGACATCGAGGGGCTGGACGAGGACGACACCACCGCCGTCTGTCGCGCGGCCCTGATCCAGGCGCATGACGATTTCGCCGAGGGACGGGGCCCGAAAACCTTCAAGGTGTTCCGCGACGCCCAGCCCGGCTTCGTGCCGCTGGGCGAGATCCGCCGGGCGATCTGACCCCTCGCCGACCGCCCGGCGGCAAAGCCCCTGGCGCCTTCCTCTCCACCGGGATCTCCCTGCCCCGGCGGAAGGCGCCAGGGGCTTTCCCGTTACGCCCCCGCCTGGAGGCTTCCGCCTTCCAGACCGCCCCCTCTTCCCCGGAAGAGTGATGATTTCTCAGGCCCGGCGCGCGGCCTCTTCCCCCGGCGGCACCCAGCGATGCAACTGGGCGTCGGCCGGGAACACCCGCTCGCCCCGCGCCCAGGCGGCCAGGGCGTCGGGACGGTCGAGCACCGACTGAAGCGCGGGCACCAGCGAATAGGCGTCGCAATCGAGCCCGGCCGCGTGCAGCGGCAGATTGAAGCCGGCGGCGACGGCCTCGTGCAGCCGGCGCGGCACCGCCAGCGGCTGATGGCGGATCGGCGGACCGCCGGGCGGCGGATCGATCTTGGCGAAGGTGGCCATGCACCAGCGCGGATCGGGTTGGAACAGCCCCCGGCATTTCAGCGGCCGCAGCGGGTGGATGCTGCAACTGTACTCGACCAGGAACGGACAGGCGCGGCCGCCGTTCCAGGCGGCGACCCGGCCGCGCCAGCCCGGCGACGATTCCAGGGTAACGGCCAGGGAGAGGATCTCGACCGGACTGAGTTCGACCGGCTGGTGGCAGCACCAGCCGCAGCCGGGACCGCAGGCGGCGCGGTCGGGTTCGAGCGCGGCGGCGGCGACCCAGGCGCGATCGGCCAGCACGTGGGTATGGGCGACCGCCGCCGGCCAGTCCGGCGCGGGCTCGGCCAGCGTCGCCTGGGCCAGCGCCCGGGCGGCGGCGAAGGCGGCGTCGAGATGGGGAGCGAGTGCGGAACCACCGGTCATCCGGCCAGGATAGCAGAGAGACGGCGGCGGCAAAACAGCGGGCCGGGCCGGGCGCGCTGCCCGGCCTCCACCGGCGGCCATAGACCGGAACGCCGGGGGGCGGGAAAATGGGAAATGGAGGCTTCCGCCGTGGTTTGGACCGGGCTATTTTGGCAGCGGCGCGCACGGGAGCAGGTCGGGTCCGGGACCGGACACCGGTCCTTCCGGGGAAGAAACCGGGGAACGCCTCGGCGACATCACAGACGTTGGGTTGTTTTTCAGTGGGTTGGAGGGTGGCTTGTTTCTCCTGATCGACAATTACGACAGTTTCACCTACAACCTCTGGCATTATCTGGGCGAACTGGGCGCCGAGGTCGCGGTCCGCCGCAACGACGCCCTGACGGTGGCCGAGGCGCTGGCGCTGGCGCCGCAGGGAATCGTGATCTCGCCCGGCCCGTGCGATCCCGACCGCGCCGGCATCTGCCTCGACCTGATCGCCGCCGCCGCGCAGGCCGGGGTGCCGCTGTTCGGGGTCTGCCTCGGCCATCAATCGATCGGGCAGGCCTTCGGCGGCAAGGTGGTGCGGGCGCCGCAGCCGCTGCACGGCAAGATCAGTTCGATCCACCATGACGGCTCGGGGGTGTTCGCCGGCCTGCCCTCGCCGTTCCGCGCCACCCGCTACCATTCGCTGGTGGTCGAGCGGTCGAGCTTCCCCGCCGACCTGCATGTCTCGGCCTGGAGCGAGGACGGGCTGGTGATGGGCCTCACCCACCGCACCCTGCCGATCTGGGGGGTGCAGTTCCACCCCGAGAGCATCGAGACCGAGCACGGCCACCAGATGCTGCGCAATTTCCTCGATTACGCCACCGGCCGCCCGGTCGCCCCCGGGGTGGCGGCCTGAGATGAGCGCGATCGGCGTGATCAGGCCGGTGCTGGCGCGGGTCGCCCTGGGCGAGAGCCTGTCCGAGGCCGAGGCCGAGGCGGTGTTCGCCGAGATCATGTCGGGCGAGGCGACGCCGGCCCAGATCGGCGGCCTGCTGATGGCGCTCCGGGTGCGCGGCGAGACGGTGGCGGAAATCACCGGCGCCGCCCGCATCATGCGGGCCAAGTCGCTGCCGGTCGCGGCCCCGGCCGACGCGATCGACACCTGCGGCACCGGCGGTGACGGCTCGGGCACCTACAACATCTCGACCGCCGCCGCCTTCGTCGTCGCCGGCTGCGGCGTGCCGGTGGCCAAGCACGGCAACCGTGCCCTGTCGTCGAAATCGGGCTCGGCCGACGTGCTGGCGGCGCTCGGGGTCAATCTCGACGCCGACCTCGCCTTGGTGCAGGAATCGCTCGCCACCAACCATATCGGCTTCCTGATGGCGCCGCGCCATCACAGCGCGATGCGCCACGTCGCCGGCCCCCGGGTCGAACTGGGCACCCGCACCCTGTTCAACCTGCTCGGCCCGCTGGCCAACCCGGCCAACACCCGGTTCCAGGTGATCGGGGTGTTCGCCGAACGCTGGGTCGAGCCGCTGGCCGAGGTGCTGGGCCGGCTCGGCTCGGAGCGGGCCTGGGTGGTGCATGGCAGCGACGGGCTCGACGAGCTGACCACCACCGGCCCGAGCACGGTGGCCGAGCTGCGGAACGGCCGGGTCCACCGCTTCACCGTCACCCCGGAACAGGCCGGCCTGCCCCGCGCCGACGCCGAGGCGCTGAAGGGCGGCGACGCCGCCGCCAACGCCCAGGCGCTGCGCGCCCTGCTCGGCGGCGCGCCCGGCGCCTATCGCGACATCGTCGTGCTCAACGCCGCCGCCGCGCTGGTGGTGGCGGGCCGGGCCGGGGATCTCGCCGCCGCCGCCCGGCTGGCCGAGCATTCCATCGACAGCGGCGCCGCCGCCGCCTCCCTCAATCGCCTGATCGCGATCACCAACCGGATCTCCTGACACCATGTCCGCATTGCCCACCATTCTCGACCGGATCTGCGGGGAAAAGCGCAAGCTGGTCGCCGAACACAAGGCCCACCGTCCGATTCAGGAATTGCTGAACCGGGCCCAGGACCAGGCGCCGCCGCGCGGCTTCGCCCAGTCCCTGACCGACAAGGTCGCGGCGGGCGGCTTCGGCGTGATCGCCGAGATCAAGAAGGCCTCGCCCTCGGCCGGGGTGATCCGCCCCAATTTCCAGCCGGCCCAGATCGCCCGCGCCTATCAGCGCGGCGGCGCCGCCTGCCTGTCGGTGCTGACCGACACCCGCTTCTTCCAGGGCAGCGACGCCGATCTCGGCGCCGCCCGCTCGGCCTGCGACCTGCCGGTGCTGCGCAAGGATTTCCTGGTCGATCCCTATCAGGTGGTCGAGGCCCGGGCGCTCGGCGCCGATTGCGTGCTGCTGATCGTCGCCGCCCTCAGCGACGAGGATCTGGCCCAGATGGAATCGGTCGCGCTCGGCTACGGCATGGACGTGATCCTCGAGGTGCATGACGAGGCAGAACTGGAACGGGCGCTGAAGCTGCGCTCGCCGCTGATCGGCATCAACAACCGCGACCTCAAGGTGATGCGCACCGACATCGCCACCACCGAGCGGCTGGTGCCGCTGCTGCCGCCCGACCGGGTCGCCATCTCGGAAAGCGGGCTGGAAAGCCCGGCCGACCTCAAGCGGATGGCCGATGTCGGGGTGCGGCGCTTCCTGATCGGCGAGTCGCTGATGCGGCGCACCGACGTCGAGGAGGCGCTGCGGGTGCTGCTGGCCGGCGCCTGCGCCGGCTGACCCTGGCGGCGCCGTCCGCCGCGATCCGCGACCGGGACGGCGCCAGCCCCCCGCCGGCAGCCGGTCCCCAGCCCAGGAGGAACCGCATGTCGGCCTTGTTTTCCCCCTTCACCCTGAAGAGCGTCACCCTGCGCAATCGCGTCGCGGTGCCGCCGATGTGCCAGTACAGCGCGACCGACGGTCTCAGCAATGACTGGCACTGGGCCCATTACGCCGGGCTCGCCCGCGGCGGCGCCGGACTGGTGATCGTCGAGGCCACCGCAGTGGCGCCCGAGGGACGGATCAGCCCGGCCTGCCTCGGCCTGTGGAACGACGCCCAGGCCGAGGGGCTGGCCCGCATCGCCGCCCAGATCAAGGCGGCCGGCGCGGTGCCGGGAATCCAGATCGGCCATGCCGGCCGCAAGGCCAGCGCCAACCGGCCATGGGAAGGCGACGACCACCTCCCCGCCGACGATCCGCGCGCCTGGCCGATCCTCGCCCCCTCGGCGGTGGCGTTCGGCGCCAACCTGCCCCGGGTGCCGCGCGCGATGGATCTCGCCGACATCGCCCGGGTGCGGGCCGATTTCGTCGCCGCCGCCCGCCGCGCCCTCGCGGCCGGGTTCGAGTGGCTCGAACTGCATTTCGCCCACGGCTATCTCGGCCAGAGCTTCTTCTCGCCCCATTCCAACCATCGCACCGACGGCTATGGCGGCGACCTCGCCGGGCGCTCGCGCTTCCTGTTCGAGACGCTGGAGGCGGTGCGGGCGGTCTGGCCCGATTCGCTGCCGCTGACCGCCCGCTTCGGGGTGATCGAATATGACGGCCGCGACGAACAGACCCTGGCCGAGTCGATCACCCTGGCCCAGGGCTTCCGCCAGCGCGGCCTCGACCTGCTCAGCGTCAGCGTCGGCTTTTCCACCCCGGAGGCCTCGATCCCGTGGGCGCCGGGCTTCCTCGCCCCGATCGCCGGCCGGGTGCGGGCCGAAACCGGTCTGCCGGTCGCCTCGGCCTGGGGGCTCGAATCCCCCGCGATCGCCGAACGGGTGGTGGCCCAGGGCCAGCTCGATCTGGTGATGATCGGCCGCGCCATGCTGGCCGATCCGCATTACCCCTACCGCCTCGCCCAGGCGCTGGGGGTCGAACGGCCGTCCTGGGTGCTGCCAGCGCCCTACGCCCACTGGCTGGCGCGCTATCGGCTGTATCAGGGGGACTGACGCGGGCTCCGCCCGCCCCCGCCAAGGGCCGCAAGGCCCTTGGATCCCTTTGGGGGTCGGGCATGGACACGCCTGTCAGCCTGGGCGGAACCCGCATCCTCTCTGCGGCGGAACGCTTGACGGCAGGGTGGAACATGGGTAGAACAAAGCGAGGTTGTTTAGGCTTTGTTCCTGATGGCTCCGCCCTGAAAGGATGCCCGGCATGCTGACCCGCAAACAGTACGAGTTGCTGATGTTCATCGATCAGCGACTGCGCGCCACCGGGGTGTCGCCATCCTTCGACGAGATGAAGGACGCGCTCGACCTCAAGTCGAAATCGGGGATTCACCGCCTGATCACCGGGCTGGAGGAACGCGGCTTCATCCGCCGCCTCGCCCACCGCGCCCGGGCGCTGGAGGTGCTGCGCCTGCCCGACAACCGGGCCGACAGCGCCCCGCCGCCCGCCCCGGCCCGGCCGTTCTCGCCGACGGTGATCAAGGGCAGCTTCTCCCAGGTGCTGACCGGGGCGCCGATCGCCGGCCCGGCCGACGCGGTGGCGCTGCCGCTGTACGGCAAGATCGCCGCCGGCACCCCGATCGAGGCGCTGCGCGACCATTCGACCAGCATCGACGTGCCGGCCGCCCTGCTCGGCAGCGGCAACCATTACGCCCTGACGGTCGAGGGCGATTCGATGATCGACGCCGGCATCCTCGACGGCGACGTGGTGGTGGTGCGCAGCTGCGATCTGGCCGAGGCCGGCACCATCGTCGTCGCCCTGATCGACGACAGCGAGGTGACGCTGAAACGGCTGCGGCGCAAGGGCGGCTCGATCGCGCTGGAGCCGGCCAACAAGAAATACGAGACCCGGATCTTTCCTCCCGACCGGGTCAAGGTCCAGGGCCGGCTGGTCGGCCTGCTGCGGTCCTACTGACCATGGCCGCCCCTCGCCCCCTGCGCTTCGGCTTCACCGTCGACGGCCGGCCGGCGACGGAAGAACCGGCGGCGATGTGTGTCACCTATCTCGGCCGGACCAGCCGCCGCGCCGCCGAGGCCGACGCCCGCCGCCGCTTCGAGGAATGGCGCCGCCTCGCCAGCCCACTGGCGCGCCGTTGGTCGGCCGATCAGGTTGTGCTCATTCCTTAGGCAATCCCGGTTTTCTGCGGAAAACATGACCGGAGGAAAGGTAAGGGCTTGCTGGGACGGGACTCCGTAATATAATTTCGCGCACTTTCGAAGCTTGCGGAGTTTTTTGATGCAGCGGGTCAAGCTCGACCGGATCGATCGCCGTATTCTCGCCGATCTCCAGGCCGACGGCCGGATGACCAATGTCGAGTTGGCGCGACGGTCGGGGATCTCGGCCCCCCCCTGCCTGCGGCGGGTGCGGGCGCTGGAGGAGACCGGCTACATTCGCGGCTACCATGCCGACATCGATCCGACGGCGCTCGGCTACACCGTGACGGTGTTCGCCCAGGTCGGGCTGAGCAGCCAGGCCGAGGCCGACCTCAAGGCGTTCGAGGATCTGACCAATTCCTGGCCGGAAGTGCGCGAATGCCA
Organism: Phaeospirillum tilakii; assembly: GCF_042683125.1. Taxonomy (NCBI): domain Bacteria; kingdom Pseudomonadati; phylum Pseudomonadota; class Alphaproteobacteria; order Rhodospirillales; family Rhodospirillaceae; genus Phaeospirillum; species Phaeospirillum tilakii. The sequence continues at coordinate 32,489 of NZ_JBHUIY010000025.1, read as the reverse complement.
CATGCTGGCCGGCGAGACCGACTTCCTGCTGAAGGTGGTGGCGCGCGACTGGGACGATTACCAACGCTTCCTCACCACCCGCCTGACCGCCGCCCCCAACATCAGCCACGTCAAAAGCGCCCTGGCGATCCGCAGCGCCAAGGTCCAGCCGGGCGTGCCGATCGACGTCAACGAGGGCGACGAGCCCGAGCCGCTGGCCGACGAGGACATCCAGGACGCGTCATAGGCGGGCTTGACCCGCCATCCCCATGTCAAGCCAAACCGCGCCCCTGGATGCGCGGATCAAGTCCGCGCCTGACGGAGAAGAGCGCCCCGCTCCTCCATGATGAACCAAAAAAGAAGGGGGTCCGGGGCATCGCCCCGGCCGGGCCCGCGGGCGGGAGCCCGCGTAACATCGCAGTGTGGCGGGAGCCCGCCTCAGGCCGGCAGCCGTTCCAGCACCTGGGCGAAAAACCCGTCGGTCTGGTGACGCAGCGGGGTCAGGCGCAATCCGTCCCCCTCGACCGGACAGGGCGTGCCGAGGGTTTCGGCCCAGGCCTGGGCCACCGGCACGATGCGGAAATCGGGATGGGCGGCGAGGAAGGTCGCGACCTGCCCTTCGTTCTCCTCGGTCATCACCGAGCAGGTGGCATGGATCAACCGGCCGCCGGGACGGACCAGCCGGGCGGCGCTGGCGAGGATCGCCTGCTGCCGGCCGACCAGTTCGAGCAGATCGGCCTCGCCCAGTTGCCATTTGGCGTCGGGATTGCGGCGCCAGGTGCCGGTGCCGGTGCAGGGGGCATCGACCAGCACCCGGTCGAACGAGCCGGCCGAGCGTTTGATCCATTTGTCGGATTCGCCGCCGATCACCCGGCGGGTGACATTGTGGACCCCGGCGCGGCGCAGACGGTCGCCGGCGCGATCGACCCGCCATTCGGCGACGTCGCAGGCCACCAGCCGGCCCTTGTTGGCCATCTCGGCGGCCAGGGCCAGGGTCTTGCCGCCGGCCCCGGCGCAATAATCGACCACCGCCATCCCCGGCCGCGCCCCGACCAGCAGCGCCACCAGCTGCGAGCCCTCGTCCTGCACCTCGACCAGCCCGTCGCGCCACGCCTGGACCTGGACCAGCGCCACCCGCGAGGCCAGCCGCAGCCCGAGCGGCGACAGAGCGGTGGGGGTGGCCTGGATCCCCTCGGCCGCCAGCGCGGCGATCGCCTGCTCGCGCGTCGCCTTCAGCCGGTTGACCCGCAGGTCGAGCGGGGCCTCGTCGCGCATCGCCCCCATCTCCTCGGCGAGCCGGTCGCCGAACAAAGCGGCGAGACGCGGCGCGATCCAGGCCGGATATTCGCCCCGCACCTCGGGCGGCATCTCGTGATGGAACAGCGAACGGGTCTCGCGCAGCCACTCGATCATCCGGGTTTCGTCCGGCTCGGGCGGCCAGGCGGAATGCGGCCCCCGGAACAGATCCGGCGTCACCGGCTCGCCCTGGAAGGCGAGATCGGCCAGCACCCGGGCCCGGCTGCCGCCCTCGGCCTCGCAGCGGGCGATCCACCAATCGAGCCGGGCCTGAGCGCGCAGCACCCGCCACACCCGCTCGGCGATGGCGCGGCGGTCCTTGGCGCCGATGTAGCGGCGTTCGCGGAAATAGGCGGCGGCGGCGGAATCGGCCGGCCGGGCCGATTTCTCGATCGCGGACAGGACCTCGATGGCGGCCTGGAGACGGGCGGCGGGAGTCATGGGGCAAAACACCTGATCGGCAAGGGAAAAAGCGCCCCGCCGGACGGGGGCGGCGACGTGACGGCGCAACGCGGCGGGGGACGGCCCCACTCATAAGGCAACCGCCCGGCCGAAAGCAACAGCCACGGCCGGAGCCGATGCCCCCCCCCTTCCGACAAAAACAAAGGGGGTCCGGGGCATCGCCCCGGTTGGGTTTGGGCGAAAGCCCAATCGTTCCCGGGCGGCGGACTACATCGCGTCAACCCGCGACCGCGCCGCGCGGGCGGTGGCGCGGTCCTCGTACATGCCGTCGAGGATTTCGGCGTGGCTCTCGCGGATCAGGTGGCGGCGGATCTTCATCGTCGGGGTCAGCAGCCCGTTCTCGACCGAGAACGGCTCGGCCAGCACGGCGAAGCGGCGGATCCGCTCGACCGGGGCGAGACGGGCATTGACCTGCTCGACCGCCATCGCGATCTCGGCCTTGAGGCTGGGATGCTCGATCACCACCCCGCCCGGCCGGCTGCCCAGCGCATGGGCCACCCGGTCGGGCTCGGGTACGATCAGCGCCACCAGATGGGGGCGGCGGTCGCCATGCACCATCGCCTGGGCGATGCCGGGCTGAAGGGTCAGCAGGGTCTCGATCCGCTGCGGCGAGACGTTGTCGCCGCCGGAATTGACGATGATGTCCTTCTTGCGGTCGGTGATGCGCAGACAGCCATCGGCCTCGATCACCCCGATGTCGCCGGTATGCAGCCAGCCCTCGGCATCGATCGCGGTGGCGGTGGAGACCGGATCCTGCCAGTAGCCCTGCATCACCAGTTCGCCGCGCACCAGGATCTCGCCATCGTCGGCGATGCGCAGCTCGACATCGTCGAGCGCCGGGCCGACCGTATCGGGCCGCTCCTGGCCGGGGCGGTTGACGCTGATCACCGGGGCGGCCTCGGTCTGGCCGTAGCCCTGGAGGATCCGCACCCCGAGCGAGAGGAAGAACCGCCCGACCTCGGGCGACAGCGGCGCGCCGCCCGAGACGAACGCCTTGAGCCGGCCGCCGAACCGCTCATGGACCTTGCGCCGCACCAGCCGGTCGAGCACCCGGTCGGCGATGGCGTCGAGCGGGCCGAGCCGGCCGCGCTGGTCGAGCCGGCGGCCGCCCAGCCGCAGCGCGGCGCTGAACAGGCTGCGCTTGGCCTGACCGCTCTTGGCCAGCCCCTTGAGGATCCGGCTGCGCATCGTCTCGTAGAGGCGGGGCACGGCGGTCATGATGGTCGGCCGCACCTCGAGCATGTTGGCGGCCAATTGCTCGATGCTGTCGGCACAATGGATGCTGGCGCCGATCGCGATCGGCAGATAGAGCCCGGCGGTGTGCTCGTAGGCGTGCGACAGCGGCAGGAACGACAGGAACACCTCGTCCTGGTCGATGCCGCGATTGAGGTCGTGGACCAGCCGGGCCGCGCCGGCACAGTTGTGCAGGATCGAGCCGTGCGACTGCATCACCCCCTTCGGCACCCCCCCGGTGCCGGAGGTGTGGATGATACAGGCGGTATGGCGGCGGGTCAGGGCGCGCACCCCGGCGCGCAGGGCGGCGAAATCGCCCTCGGCCCGACCGCGCCCCAGCACCTCGTCCCACAGATGGCGGGTGATGCCGGGGGGCGCCTCGGCGAACGGGGAATCGATCAGGATCACGTCGGGCCGGGCCGGCACCTCGGCGGCGGCGGCCAGCACCCGCATCGCCAGCGCCGTGCTCGACACGATCGCCAGCCGCGCCCCGGAATTGGCCAGGATGTGGGCGTGGTCGGCCACGGTGTTGGTGGTGTAGGCCGGCACGGTGATCGCGCCGACGGTCATGATCGCCAGATCGGCGATCGCCCATTCCGGCCGGTTCTCGGCGATCAGGGCGACGCGGTCCCCCGGCCCGACTCCCAACGCGGACAGCCCGGCGGCCAGGGCAAGCACCTGCTCGGCGGTGGCGCGCCACGAGCGCGCCCGCCATTCCCCCTGCCGTCGCGCCACCAGAAACGGCTTTTCCCCCAGTCGCTCCGCCTGATCGAAGAACATCCCGGGCAGGCTGGTCCAGGCGCGAATATCCTCCATGCGACGATCTCCCTGTTCCCCGCTAACAGTGATACCTATATTCGCGCACGGCACAAGGAGGTTGCGCATGACTCATCACGGTTCCGCAGGTGCGAACGAAGCCCTTCCGGAATGGGACCTGTCCGATCTGTATCCTGGAACGGACTGCCCGCAACTGGATCGGGACCTGAGCGAGGTCGCCACCGCCGCCAAGGGGTTCGAGACCCGTTTCGCCGGCCAGCTCGCCAGCCTCGACAGCGCCGGCTTCGCCGCGGCGATCGCCGAATATGAGCGGATCGGCGAGGTGTTCGGCCGCATCATGTCCTATGCCCAGCTGCATTATGCCGGCAACGTCGCCGACGCCGCGCGCGGGCGGTTCATGCAGGGGATGCAGGAGCGGGTCACCGACATCTCGACCCACACCCTGTTCTTCACGCTGGAAATCAACCGGCTCGACGACGCGACGCTGGAACGGCTGCTGACCGACCCGGCGGCGGCGCGCTATGCCCCCTGGCTGCGCGACCTGCGGGTGTTCCGGCCGCACCAGCTTTCCGACGAGCTGGAAAAGATGCTGCACGATCTGCATGTCTGCGGCACCGCGGCGTGGCACCGGCTGTTCGAGGAAACCATCGCCCGGCTGCGTTTCCCGGTCGGCGGGGCCGAACTGACCTCGGCCGAGGCGCTCAACCTGCTGTCCGACCCCGACCGCGCCAAGCGCGAGGAAGCCGGCCGCGCGCTCGGCCGGGTGCTGGGCGACAATGCCCCGCTGTTCGCCCTGATCACCAACACCCTGGCCAAGGAGAAGGAGGTCGACGACCGCTGGCGCGCCTATCCCCGGCCGCAATCCTTCCGCAACCTCGCCAATCAGGTCGAGGACGGGGTGGTCGATGCCCTGGTCGCGGCGGTGAAGGACAATTACGCCCACACCGCCCATCGCTATTACGCGATGAAGGCCCAATGGCTCGGGCTCGACAAACTGAGCCACTGGGACCGCAACGCCCCGCTGCCGGACGACAACGACCGGCTTTATTCGTGGGACGAGGCGCGCGGGCTGGTGCTCGACGCCTATGGCGCCTTCTCGCCCGAGCTGGCCGCGCTCGGCCGCCGCTTCTTCGACAATCCGTGGATCGACGTGCCGCCCCGCCCCGGCAAGTCGCCCGGCGCCTTCGCCCATCCCACCGTGCCGTCGGCCCATCCCTATCTGCTGCTGAACTACATGGGCCGCAGCCGCGACGTGATGACCCTGGCCCACGAACTGGGCCACGGCGTCCATCAATTGCTGGCCGCCGGCCAGGGGCCGCTGCTGTCCGACACCCCGCTGACCCTGGCCGAGACCGCCTCGGTGTTCGGCGAGATGCTGACCTTCCGCGCCCTGCTCGACCGCGAGACCGACCCGGCCCGCCGCCGCATCCTGCTGGCCGGCAAGGTCGAGGACATGCTCAACACCGTGGTGCGCCAGATCGCCTTCTACGATTTCGAAAGCCGGGTCCATCAGGAACGGCGCGAAATCGGCGAACTGGCGCCCGAGCGGATCGCCGAAATCTGGCGCGCGGTGCAGACCGAGAGCCTCGGGCCGGCGTTCGATTTCGACGCCAGCTACGATCATTTCTGGACCTACATCGCCCACTTCATCCATACCCCGTTCTACGTCTACGCCTATGCGTTCGGCGATTGTCTGGTCAACTCGCTCTATTCGACCTATCAGGGCGGGACGATCCCCGATTTCCAGGCCCGCTATCTCGACCTGTTGCGGGCCGGCGGCACCCTGCGGCACCGCGAGTTGCTGGTGCCGTTCGGGCTCGACGCCTCCGATCCGGCGTTCTGGAGCCGGGGGCTCGGGCTGCTGACCGGCTTCATCGACGAGCTTGACCGCGCTGGTTGAGATCATGACCCACCGCCCGGGCGTCGGGGCTTCCGCCCCGAACCCCGACCGGGAGGCGCAGCCTCCCGGACCCTCCCGTTTGCCGGCGCTGTTCGACCGCAAGGCCGGCGGGAGCGCGGCACCGTTCCTGCCGACCAGCCGAGGCGAGATGGAGCGGCTGGGGTGGGACGCCTGCGACGTCGTGCTGATCGGCGGCGACGCTTATGTCGATCATCCCAGCTTCGGCCTCGCCGTGATCGGGCGGGTGCTGGAGGCCGACGGCTTCCGCGTCGGCATCATCGCCCAGCCCGACTGGACCAGCGCCGAGCCGTTCAAGGCACTGGGGCGGCCCCGCCTGTTCTTCGGCGTCACCGGCGGGGCGATGGATTCGATGGTCAACCATTACACCGCCGACCGGCGGCTGCGGCATGATGATGCCTATACGCCCGGAGGGATCGCCGGGCGGCGGCCGGACCGGGCGGTGCTGGTCTATGCCCAGCGTTGCCGCGAGGCGTTCAAGGACGTGCCGATCGTGCTGGGCGGGATCGAGGCCTCGCTGCGCCGGGTCGCCCATTTCGACATCTGGTCGGAGAAGGTGCGGCGCTCGGTGCTGCTCGACGCCAAGGCCGACCTGCTGGTTTACGGCAATGGCGAGCGGGCGATCCTGGCGATCGCCCGCCGCGCCGCCCGGGGCGAGCCGATCCGGGCGATGGGCGACCTGCGCGGCACCGTCACCCTGCGCGACCGGGTGCCCGACGATTGGCGCGAATGCGACCTGTCCGGGCTCGACGCCGCGCTGCCACCGCCGGACTCGGACGATGTCCGGCCGGAGGTGGTGCGGCTGCCGTCGTTCGAGGCGGTGCGCGACGATCCGGTGCTGTACGCCCACGCCACCCGGCTGCTGCATCTCGAAACCAATCCGCTCAACGCCCGCGCCCTGGTCCAGCGCCATGGCGACAAGGAGGTGTGGGTTAGCCCGCCGCCGCTGCCGCTGTCGAGCGCCGATCTCGACCGGGTCCACGAACTGCCTTATGCCCGCGCCCCCCATCCCGGCCAGGGCGACGGCAAGATCCCGGCCTGGGAGATGATCCGCTTCTCGGTGGCGATCGTGCGCGGCTGTTTCGGCGGCTGTTCGTTCTGCGCCATCGCCGCCCATGAGGGGCGGATCGTCCAGAGCCGCTCGGCCGACTCGGTGCTGCGCGAAATCGCCGCGATCCGCGACCGCACCCCCGGCTTCACCGGGGCGATTTCCGATCTGGGCGGCCCGACCGCCAACATGTGGCGGCTGGGCTGTACCAAGCCGCAGGCCCAGGCCCGCTGCCGGCGGCCGTCCTGCCTCACCCCCCGCCCGTGCCCCTCGCTCGGCACCGATCACGGCCCGCTGATCGCGCTGTACCGCGCCGCCCGCGCCGTGACCGGGGTGCATAGCGTCGCGGTCGCCTCGGGGGTGCGGCACGACCTCGCCCTCGCCAGCCCGGACTATATCGACGAGCTGACCCGCCACCATGTCGGCGGCACCCTCAAGCTGGCGCCCGAACACAGCGAGCCCGGCCCGCTGGCGCTGATGCTGAAGCCGCCGATCGAGCAGTTCGAACGCTTCCGCACCCGCTTCGAGGCCACCGCGCGCAAGGCCGGCAAGAAGCTGCGGCTGATCCCCTATTTCATCGCCGCCCATCCCGGCACCACCGACCAGGACATGCTGGCGTTGGCGCTGTGGCTGAAACGCAACGGCTTCCGGCTCGATCAGGTGCAGACCTTCCTGCCCTCGCCGCTGACTCTCGCCACCGCGATGTACCATTCCGGCCGCAACCCGCTGGAACAGGTCAAGCGCGAGGGCGCCACGGTGTTCACCGCCAAGGGGCTGCGCCAGCGCCGGCTGCACAAGGCGTTCCTGCGCTGGCACGACCCGGAGAACTGGCCGATCCTGCGCGAGGCGCTGCACCAGATGGGCCGGGCCGACCTGATCGGCGGCGGCCCCAACGCCCTGGTGCCGCGCGCCGCCGCCCGCGCCGAAAACGCGCCGGTCAAACGCGGCCCGCCGCCGCGCGGCAAACGCCCGCGCCCAAGCTGAAAGCCCGCTCCGCGCCCGACCATCGATGGGATCCAAGGGCCTTGCGGCCCTTGGCGGGGGCGGGCGGAGCCCGCTATTCGGCGGGAACCTCCAGCCGGCGGGGGCGGTGGCCGGCGCGGGCGGCCTGCCACATCAGGGCGAAGCCGCGTTCGAGATCGCGGGCGAAACGCTCGGTATCGAACAAAGGCGAGCGGGCCCGGGCCAGTTCCAGCCGATGCGCCAACGCCGCCCGCGCCGCCGGATCGAGCGCCAGCGCCACCGCTTTTTCCTCATAGGCGGCAAGGTCGGGACAGATCAGCTCGGGCAGGTCGAGGGTGGCGAGCAGACTGGCCGCCACCCGGGCCGGGAACAGCGGCCCCGGCGCGGTCAGCACCGGCACCCCGGCCCACAGCGCGTCGCTGGCGGTGGTGTGGGCATTATAATAAAGCGTGTCGAGCACCAGCCCGGCATGCAGGTGACGGGCGAGATGGGCCGGCTTGGGCGCGCGGGGGGCGAACACCAGCCGGGCCGGGTCGATCCCCCGGGCCGCCGCCTCGCGCCGCAGGTTGGCCTCCATCGTCGCCGAGCGCGACAGCAGCCACAGCACCGACCCCGGCACCCGGGCCAGGATCCGCATCCACACCCCGAACATCACCGGCTCGATCTTGTAGGCCTGGTTGAAGCAGCAGAACACGAAGCCCTCGGGCGGCAGGCCGCAGGCGGCGCGGTCGGGCAGATCGGCGGCGATTTCCTGTTCGCGGTCGTTGGGCTGGTAGCAATGCGGCAGCACCAGCAGGCTTTCGCTGAAGCCGGCCTCGGCCCCGGGCGGGGCCACCACCCGATCGACGATCGCCCAATCGATGAAGCCGGCGCCGCTGCTGCCGGGCAGCCCCAGCCAGTTGGCGGTGACCGGGGCCGGCCGCAGCGCGGTCAAGGCGAGGCGGTTGCCCCGGGTATGGACGTTGATGTCGATCAGGATGTCGATCCCGGCCTCGACGATGCGGGCGGCGGCGGTCGGAATGTCGAGCGGGGCGAGGTCGAGGAACAGGTCGGAACGTTCCCGCACCGCCCGGCGATAGGCGCTGCCGTCGTCGGGGCCGAGCGACAGCGCCGCCACCCGCACCCGGCTGCGGTCGTGGGCGGCGAACAGGCCACGCATCAGGTGGGTGGTGGGGTGGTCGTGAAAATCGGCCGACAGATAGCCGACCGTCAGCACCGGGCGCGGGCCGGGCCGGGCCGGACGCGGCCGGGGCGCGAGCGCCCGCGCCTCGACGGCGACCCGCTCGGCCCGGCGGCGGGCGATGGTCAAGTGTTCCGCCGCGCTGAACGGCAGCGGCAGGCTGAGCGCCAGCATCGGCCCGATCGGGTCGTCGCGCCGGGCCAGCGCCGGCTCGATCAGGCTGGCGCGCAGGGACTCGATCCCGCTCCAGTCGCATTGCCCCAGCCGCGCCTCGGCCAGCCGGGCCAGAATGGCGGGGTCGTCGGGACGGACGGCGGCGGCACGGGCATAAAAGCCGATCGCCGCCTCGTCGTCGCCCCGGCGGCGGGCGGCATGACCGGCCCCCAGCAGCGCCTCGGCCAGGGTCGGCGCCAGCGCCAGGGCGCGGGCGAAACAGTCCGAGGCCGCCTCGACCCGCTCGGTCTCCAGCAGCAGGTTGCCGAGATTGAGCAGCAGCGGCGGGGTATCGGGCGCCAGCGCCAGGGCGCGGCGGAACCAGTCCTCGGCCTCGGCGCGGCGGCCATGGGCCAGCGCCACCCGCGCCATCCCGGCCAGCAGCGGCCAGAAATCGGCCCGGGCGGCGAGGCCGCGCTCGAACGCGCCGCCCGCCTCGTCCCAGCGCGCTGCGTCGGCCAGCAGCCCGCCGAGATTGAGCCAGGCCTCGGCCATCCCCGGCGCCCGCGCCACCGCCTTGCGCAAAGCGGCGATCGCCGCCTCGGGCTTGGCGCGGTCCTTCAGCACCCGGGCCAGATTGTAATGGGTCATCGGATGGTCGGGCAGCAGCGTCACCAGCCGGCGGCAGGCCGCCTCCGCCTCGGCCAGCCGGCCGGCGCGGTAGCTCGCTTCCGCCTGTTCGGCCAAGGCCTGCGCCCGCTGCTGATCCCCGCTCATCCCTGTCCTCGTCCGTCATCGCCACCGGCCCCCGCCGGTCGCCCGATCCCACCACGGCCGCGCCCGATTGCCAAAGCCTTTCGACGGCGGCACGACGGCGGTGGCGAAACTGGCCTTGGCGCCCCACCTTGTGCTAGGAGTGCCGCTCCCCGCGCGCCGCGGCGCCTTTCGGGTGAATGAGGAGCAACGTGACAACCGCCACCGCACCCGGCCCCGGGCCCGGCCGGGTCTTCCTGGTCGGTGCCGGCCCCGGCGATCCCGACCTGCTGACGGTCAAGGCGCACCGGCTGATTTCCACCGCCGCCGCGGTGGTCTACGACCGCCTGATCAGCCCCGAGATCCTGGCCCTGATCCCCGCCGCCGCCGAGCGCATCTTCGCCGGCAAGGAATGCGGCCACCATTATCTCAGCCAGGACGAGACCAACGCCACCCTGGTGCGGCTGGCCCGCGCCGGGCGCGACGTGGTGCGCCTCAAGGGCGGCGACCCACTGGTGTTCGGACGCGGCAGCGAGGAGGCCCTGGCCCTGATCGAAGCCGGGATCGGCTTCGAGGTGGTGCCCGGCATCAGCGCCGCCGCCGGGGTCTCGACCTATGCCGGCATCCCGCTGACCCATCGCGGCCTCGCCACCGGGGTCCGCATCGTCACCGGCCATCTGCGCGAGGACCGGCGGCTCGACCTGCCGTGGGATCGCATCGCCGATCCCGACACCACCCTGGTGATCTATATGGGGCTGCACGGCCTGCCCGAGATCGCCGCCCGCCTCGCCGCCGCCGGCCTCGCCGCCGACACCCCGGCCGCCGCGATCGAGAACGGCACCACCCCGCGCCAGCGCCGGGTGATCGGCACCCTCGCCACCCTGCCCGCCCTGGTCGCCGCCGCCGGGCTGCGCCCGCCCAGCCTGATCGTGATCGGCCGGGTGGTGTCGCTGGCCGGCAGCCTCGACTGGTTCACCCCCGCCGCCGGCACGGCGCGATGAAGCCGGCCCGGCCGGCCTTGCTGCTGGTCGGGCATGGGTCCGCCCGCGTCGCCGGGGCCGGCGCCCCGCTCGAAGCCCTCGCCGCCCGGCTGCGCGCGGACGGGGACGGCGCTCCGGTGGCGGTCCGCTTCCTGCGCCAGGAACCGCGCCTCCGCCCCGATGATCCGCTGCTCGGCCCCGCCGCCCGGGTGGTGCCGGTGCTGCTCGGCGGCGGCGGCCTCGCCGCCGAACTGACCGCGCTTGCCGGGCCGGCCCGCGTCACCCCGCCGGTCGGCGACCATCCCGGCTTCGCCGCCCTGGTCGAACGCCTCGCCGTCACCGCCGCCGCGACGGGCGGGCTCGATCCCGCCGCCGCCGCCCTGCTGCTGGTCGCCCATGGCGGCCGCCATCCCGGTGCCGACGCCCCGGCCCGGACCCTGGCCGCGCGTCTCGCCGCGACCGGGGCCTTTGCCTCCGTCAGCGCATTGTTTCTCGAACAGGCGCCGCGCGCGGCCGGCTGGCGCGACCACACCGGCGGCCGGCCGGCGGTGGCGCTGCCGCTGCTGCTGGCCTCGGGCGGGCATGCCCGCCACGACGGGCCCGGGCTGTTCGCCGGAACGGGCGTTACCCTGGCCCCGCCGCCGACCGATCCGGTCGCGCTGGCGGCCATCGTCCGGGATTTGGCCGGAGACAGTTAAAGCGGGGCTGCCGCCCCATAGGCGCCAGGAACCGTGTCAACATAGCCCGAATGTGTATTTCGCCGACACCTCTCAATACCGATAAGGAATTTATTCGTGAACAATGATCGGCTTCGGATTCCGCAGGACCACGATTACTTTTACGCAATTGGCCTAGCGACAGTGGCTTTTGCACGACTAGAGTGGGATGCGGTATGGTGCTGCCAAAGACTAGAAAATGGCTACATCAATACAATTGAGCCTCGAAGGAAAACGGCCGGAAAAATTGCAGAAGACCTTGAGCGACTCTTTTCCAGAATCGCCGACATCAATCTCCGTTCGAAAGTTGTTCCGTTTGCGGCAGAGTTTTCAGCAGTCGCCCAAGAAAGAAATGGTTTAGTGCATGGAAAGCCGGGCACCGCCCCCAATGGCGATCAACGGCTATTCCGGCATGGTACTGAATGGACGATCGACAAAATCAATGAATTTTCTGACCGATGTGTGAAGGCGGGAGCACCGTTGAACGCCTTGCTATATGACGAGTTCAAGGAGCCGTGCAGCATTGCACTCCATTCGGTTTAATCGTTCAAGGGCAACAGCAACGGATTGCAAACACGCCCCCAACCGTTCGTAGCGCTTAGAGCCGCAGGCTCGGAAGAGCCCGCGCCGGGCGCGGCAGAAAAAGTTCGCCGCCCCAGCGGGAACGACGAACCGAAGCCGGCGCGGCGCGATCAGTTCACAGCCAGCGTCACCATCGACTGCAACTGATCGATCACACCAAGCTCAACGAAGAGGCAAGTCTGCTTGTCATCGATCGATACGTTGAACATCTGGGTGAACACCGTGCGCCGCACATGGGCCAGCCGCCCCGTCCTCCTCACACGGGGGCGGCGATGGCAGGGGCAAGCATCGCCAACCTTCATTCCCCGGAATTCCGAGATGACCCTTTTTCATCTCAGCGGCAGGGTTTGTAATCGTCCGACACCTCGTTCTTCAGCAGCTTGGCGCGGGCCGAGAACTTGCCGTAACCGCCTTTGCTGATTTCCTTCAGCTCCTTGTCCACCTGGGCGCAAACGGCGCCGACCATCGACAGGTTGCGGGCATAGGTGACGATCGCCCCATCGGCGCGGGTCTGTTTCGACTGCCAGTCCTGGGGGAATTCGCGTTTCCACGCCTTGGCCCGGCGCCCCACCGCGGCGCGGAAGCGAGCGCCGTTGACCTCCTCGAATTTTTCCCAGGTCGGGAACGAATCCTTGAGGAAGCCGCCGGCCTGACACAGCCGCGAGGTCTCGCGCAGATAGATGCCGTGGCGCACCTCGCGTTCGGCGGTCAGTTCGGCATCGGTGAAGCATTGCTTGCCCTTGCCCGCCGCCCAGGCGGGAAACGGCGCGGCCAGCGACAGCAGCAGGGCGGACAACAGAACGGCCTTGGCGAACACGGTCGGACCTCTGGGGGATGGCGGGGCGGTCAGTATGCCATGACCGATGGTCGTGTTAGAGTTCGGAATCCACACTCACCCCGTCCGAGGAGCCTCCGGTGACGACATTTCCCGCGCTCGTGCTGACCGAAGAAGAGGGCAAGGTCCGCCCGTCGATCCGCCACCTGACCGACGCCGATCTGCCCGCCGGCGACCTCACCGTCCGGATCGAGCATTCGACCCTCAATTACAAGGACGGGATGATCCTCAACGGCCTGGGCCGGCTGGTCAAAAGCTACCCCCACATTCCCGGAGTCGATTTCGCCGGCACGGTCGAGGCCTCGGATTCGCCCGCCTTCCGCCCCGGTGACGCGGTGATCGTCAGCGGCTGGCGGGTCGGCGAGCTGTATTGGGGCGGCTATGCCGGCAAGGCCCGCATCCGCGCCGAATGGGCGGTGCCGCTGCCGCCCGGCCTGACCACCCGGCGGGCGATGGCGATCGGCACCGCCGGCCTGACCGCGATGCTGGCGGTGATGGCGCTCGAGGAACACGGCCTCGGCCCGGACACCGACGGCGAGGTGCTGGTGACCGGCGCCGCCGGCGGAGTCGGCAGCATCGCCGTGCTGCTGCTGGCCAAGCTCGGCTATCGCGTCGCCGCCGCCACCGGCCGCGCCAGCCAGCACGATTATCTGCGCGGCCTCGGCGCCACCACCCTGATCGACCGCGCCGAGATCGCCACCGCTCCCGAACGGCCGCTGCTGTCGGAACGCTGGGCCGGGGCGATCGACAGCGTCGGCGGCGGCACCCTCGCCCACATCCTCGCCAGCCTGCGCTCGCGCGCGGCGGTGGCCGCCTGCGGCAACGTCGCCGGCGTCGCCTTCCCCGGCAACGTCCTGCCGTTCCTGCTGCGCGGGATCAGCCTGCTCGGGATCGATTCGGTCTCCTGCCCGACCCCGCGCCGGATCCGCGCCTGGACCCGATTGGCCGAGACGCTGCCGCTCGACCGGCTCGACGCCCTGACCACCGAGGCCCGGCTGACCGACCTGCCCGACCTCGCCGCCGCCATCCTCAAGGGCGAGGTGCGCGGCCGGGTGGTGATCGACCCCCATCGCTAGGTGTTTCCTTCGTCCGTGCGAAGGCAAGGGGGGAGGACACCCCGTCCCCCCTTCGCCGACGAAAAAAGGTCGCCAACGGCGGCCGGCTGGGCGCAAAGTGAGGCGGCCTGACCACAGGCGAGGGAGGGGGCCCGATGCTGGGACCGGCGGAACTGCGTGAAATCAACGAGGCGCTGGCCCAGGCCGGCGCCGATCCCGCGCCCGACGGGCGCGGCCCCTATCTGTCGGCGGCGTTCGCCGCCGCGATGGCGCTGGCCCGGGCCCTGCGCGAGGCCACCGCCGGCAGCGCCGCCGGGCGCGAACCGCCCCCGCCTGCCCCCTGATCCGAAAACGCTTTTGGCTCCGGCGGCCTGTGATATACTGCCGCCCCCGTTCGCGGGGGGACTCACTTTAATCTCAGGTGTCGGCACAGCATGAAACTGACCATCGAGCGCGCGGCTCTGCTGAAGTCGCTGGCCCATGTGCAAAGCGTGGTCGAGCGCCGCACCACCATCCCGATCCTGTCCAACGTCAAGCTCGACGGCCGCTCCGGCCGGCTGTCGCTCAACGCCACCGACATGGATCTCGACATCCTGGAGACGGTGCCGGCCGACATCGCCCGCCCCGGCGCCACCACCGCTCCGGCCCACACCCTGTTCGAGATCGTCCGCAAGCTGCCCGAGGGCAGTCAGGTCGAGATCGAGGTGCGCGAGGAGGACGGTCAGCTGACCCTGCGCTCGGGCCGGTCGAAATTCTCGCTGGCCTGCCTGCCGGTCGAGGATTTCCCGGTGCTGTCCGAGGGCGAGCTGCCGTTCCGCTTCACCCTGACCGCTACCGAGCTGAAGGCGCTGATCGACCGCACCCGCTTCGCGATCTCGACCGAGGAAACCCGTTACTACCTCAACGGCATCTACCTCCACGCCGCCGCCGGCGAGGCCGGGCCGACGCTGCGCGCCGTCGCCACCGACGGCCACCGCCTCGCCCGCGCCGAGGTCACCCTGCCCGAGGGCGCCGCCGGCATCCCCGGCGTCATCATCCCGCGCAAGACCGTCGCCGAGGTGCGCAAGCTGATCGACGAGACCGAGGGCGAGATCACCGTCGCCCTGTCCGAGACCAAGCTGAAATTCGCCTTCGCCGATGCCGAGCTGACCTCGAAGCTGATCGACGGCACCTTCCCCGATTACGAACGGGTGATCCCGACCGACAACGACAAGGTGCTCGACGTCGATTGCAAGAGCTTCGCCCAGGCGGTCGATCGCGTCTCGGCGATCTCGAGCGAGAAATCGCGCGCGATCAAGCTGAGCCTCGTCACCGGCACCGCCACCCTGTCGGCATCGAGCCCGGAAAGCGGCAGCGCGGTCGAGGAGATCGAGGCCAGCTATGACGCCAGCCCGCTCGAAATCGGCTTCAACTCGCGCTACCTGCTCGACATCCTCGGCCAGATCGAGGGCGACACCGCCCGCTTCGCAATGGCCGACGCCGCCTCGCCGACGGTGGTGCGCGAGGTCGCCGACGGCAGCGCGATCTACGTGCTGATGCCGATGCGGGTGTGACCGGTCCCGCCGCCGCGATGCCGCCGGGACCGCCCGGCCGGCTGGCGGTGCGCCGGCTGGCCCTGACCGAGTTCCGCTGCTACGCCACGCTGCGCCTCGAGGTCGGCCCCGGCCCGGTGGTGTTGACCGGCCCCAACGGCGCCGGCAAGACCAATCTGCTTGAGGCGCTGTCGCTGCTGGTGCCGGGACGCGGCCTGCGGCGGGCCGGCACCGGCGAGTTGACCCGGCAGCAGGCCGCCCCCGGCGCCGCCTGGGCGGTGTCGGCGCGGATCGAGGACGAAACCGGCCCGGTCGAGATCGGCACCGGGCGCGACCCCGGCGGCGACCGGCGGGTGGTGCGGATCGACGGGCGCAACGCCCGCTTGGCCGATCTGGCCGGACGGATGGCGGCGCTGTGGCTGACCCCGGCGATGGACCGGCTGTTTTCCGAGGGCAGCGGCGGACGCCGCCGCTTCCTCGACCGGCTGGCGTTCGGGCTCGATCCCGGCCACGCCGCCGAGGCCGCCGGCTACGAACAGGCGATGCGCGAACGCGCCCGTCTGCTGCGCGCGGCCCGCGACGACGGCCGCCCGGCCGATCCGGCCTGGCTGGCGGCGCTGGAACAGGGCATGGCCCGCCACGGGGCGCGGCTGGCCGCCAACCGGCTGGCCATCGCCGCCCGGCTCGACCGGGCCTGCCGCGACGGCATCGGCCCGTTCCCGGCGGCGCGGCTGGCGGTCGAGGGCGAGGTCGAGGGCTGGCTGGCGGCCGGGCTCGATGCCGAGGCGGCCGAAGAGAGGATGCGGACGGCGCTGCGGGCGGCGCGGCCGCGCGATCAGGCGGCGGGGGCGACCACCTTCGGTCCGCACCGCAGCGACCTCGCGGTCCGCCATGCCGCCCGCGACATCCCGGCGGCGCAGGGCTCGACCGGCGAGCAGAAGGCGGTGCTGGTGGCGATCGTGCTGGCCCAGGGCCGGGTGCTCGCCGCCGAGGGCGGGCGGCGGCCGCTGCTGCTGCTCGACGAAGTGGCGGCCCATCTCGACCGCGAGCGGCGGGCCGCGTTGTTCGACGAATTGTGCGCCCTCGGCGCGCAAAGCTGGCTGACCGGGACCGACGCGCCGCTGTTCGAAGCCTTCGGCGCCAGGGCCCAGTTCTTCCGGGTGGCGGATGCGTCCGTCGAGCCCGGCAACGGAGTGTAAGGTGAGGCGATGACGACCCCTGAGACCCCCGTGATCCCCCCTTCCGGCGAGCCGAGCGCGGCCCAGGCCGGCGCCGAGGAGTATGGCGCCGACTCGATCAAGGTGCTGCGCGGCCTGGAGGCGGTGCGCAAACGCCCGGGCATGTATATCGGCGACACCGACGACGGCTCGGGCCTGCACCACATGGTCTACGAGGTGGTCGACAATTCGATCGACGAGGCGCTGGCCGGCTATGCCGACCGGGTCGAGGTGATCCTCAATGACGATGGCTCCTGCACCGTCACCGACAATGGCCGTGGCATCCCGACCGACATCCACGAGGAGGAGGGCATCTCCGCCGCCGAAGTGGTGATGACCCAGCTCCATGCCGGCGGCAAGTTCAACCAGAATTCCTACAAGGTGTCGGGCGGCCTGCACGGCGTCGGCGTGTCGGTGGTCAACGCCCTGTCCGACATCCTCGACCTGCGGGTCTGGCGCGCCGGCAAGGAGCACGCGATGCGGTTCCACCTCGGCGAGTCCGAGGCGCCGCTGAAGGTGGTGGCGGAGTGCGGCGACCGCACCGGCACCGAGATCACCTTCCTGCCCAGCCCGACCATCTTCACCCAGACCCGGTTCGACTTCGCCACGCTCGAACACCGGCTGCGCGAACTGGCCTTCCTCAATTCCGGGGTGCGGCTGCGCCTCGCCGACCGCCGCCACGGCGAGAATCAGGTCAGCGAGCTGCATTATGAGGGCGGGATCGAGGAATTCGTCCGCTACATCGACCGCTCGAAGACCGCGCTGCACAGCCCGCCGATCGTGATGCGGGGCGAGCGCGACGGGATGACCGTCGAGGTGGCGATGGAGTGGACCGACAGCTACCACGAGAGCCAGCTCTGCTTCACCAACAACATCCCCCAGCGCGACGGCGGCACCCATCTCGCCGGCTTCCGCGCCGCGCTGACCCGCACCATCAACGCCTACGCCAATGAATCCGGCATCGCCCGCAAGGAGAAGGTGGCGCTGGCGGGCGACGACATGCGCGAGGGCCTGACCTGCGTGCTGTCGGTCAAGGTGCCCGACCCCAAATTCAGCTCGCAGACCAAGGACAAGCTGGTCAGTTCCGAGGTCCGCCCGGTGGTCGAGAGCATCGTCAGCGAAAAGCTGGCGGAATGGTTCGAGGAGCATCCCGGCGAGGCGCGCAAGGTGGTCGGCAAGGTGGTCGAGGCCGCCGCCGCCCGCGAGGCGGCGCGCAAGGCGCGCGAGCTGACCCGGCGCAAGGGGGTGCTCGACATCGCCACCCTGCCGGGCAAGCTGGCCGACTGCCAGGAACGCGACCCGGCCTTGTCCGAACTGTTCATCGTCGAGGGTGATTCGGCCGGCGGCTCGGCCAAGCAGGGGCGCAACCGCGCCAATCAGGCGATCCTGCCCCTGCGCGGCAAGATCCTCAACGTCGAGCGCGCCCGCTTCGACAAGATGCTGTCCTCGGCCGAAATCGGCACCCTGATCGCCGCGCTCGGCACCGGCATCGGCCGCGAGGATTTCGATCCCGACAAGGCGCGCTACCACAAGATCATCATCATGACCGACGCGGACGTCGACGGCAGTCACATCCGCACCCTGCTGCTGACCTTCTTCTATCGGCAGATGCCCGGCCTGATCGAGCGCGGCTTCCTCTACATCGCCCAGCCGCCGCTCTATCGCGCCAAGCGCGGCCAGAGCGAGGTCTACCTCAAGGACGACCGCGCCCTGGAGGAATATCTGATCGACGCCGGTCTGGCCGACGGAGTGCTGCGCCTCGCCAGCGGGATGCAGATCGGCGGGGTCGAACTGCGCGCCCTGACCGAGCAGGCCCGCGCCATCCGCCACCTGCTGACCCCGCTGACCCGCAAGGTGCCGATGGGGGTGGTCGAACAGGCGCTGATCGCCGGGGCGTTCGATCTGGCGCTGCTGACCGATCCGACCCGGGGCCCGGCGCTGGCGACCACCCTGGCCGCCCGCCTCGACGCGCTGGAAAGCCCGCTCGAACGCGGCTGGTCGGGCGAATGGCACGAGGGCGAGGGCTTCCGGGTCAGCCGCACCCTGCGCGGCGTCACCGAAAGCCACCTGATCGACGCCGGCCTGATCCGCTCGCCCGAGGCGCGGCGGCTGCACGAAAGCGTGCCGCGCCTGCGCGAGGTGTTCACCGCCCCCGCCACCCTGGTGGCCAAGGAACGCGAACTGTCGCTGCCCGGCCCGGTCGCCCTGGTCGGGGCGATCATGGAACAGGGCCGCAAGGGGGTGGCGATCCAGCGCTACAAGGGCCTGGGCGAGATGAACCCCGAGCAATTGTGGGAAACCACCCTCGACCCGCAGGCGCGCTCGCTGCTCCAGGTGCGGGTGGCCCAGGCCGACGACGCCGAACAGGTGTTCTCGACCCTGATGGGCGACATCGTCGAACCCCGCCGCGACTTCATCCAGGCCAACGCGCTGAAGGTGTCGAACCTCGACGTGTGAGGAACCGCATCAGGCGACGCTTTTAGGGCAACAAACGAGGCGGGGTGTCTTGCCCGCCTCGTTTTTTTTCATACGATGGCGGAGGTTGCCTTTTCTGCGGTGGGAATGGGCTACGATATCATCGCAGGCTGTGGCGATCGCCGCGCAGCCTGATCCGAATCCGGGGGCGTTGCCCAAAGATCTTGATCGTTGCCTCGTAAACGCCTATGTTTTTCTGGTCACGGGTTGCCACACGTCCTTTCGGGGAGTGCAAAATGGTAACCCTTTTTTTTACCCAGAAATCATGCCGCCGATACCCTACGCCAAGCCCTACGCGTCTCCCGCCGATTTGGTAACCCACCTCATCGATCGGAACCTCGACATTTCCGATCGGGCCGACGCCGAGCAAAAAATCGCGGAGATTGGGTATGATCGGCTTCGCATTTACTTCGCCAGTCGTCGCCAGCATACCGTAATCGGCAAGCCTTTCAGGTCGGGCACCACCTTTGACGACATTATGAGGCTCTACGCCCTTGACGAGGAACTGCGCGCCCTATGCTTCCGCCATTGTTCTAAATTTGAATTGGCGTTTCGGAATTTGATCGCCGAGGAACTGAGTTCTCGATATGGCCCTCATCCATATTTTGATGACACCATTTACGACTCGGAAAAATCGCGTTTCTCGGCGGTAAAGTGCCTGTCAGAAATATTTCACAAGAGCAGAGATCCGCGAGCGAAGCACTATTTCAAAAAGTACAACCCTCCACACCTGCCGCCAATTTGGACGCTCAAGGAATTCATGACGTTTGGATCGACAAATGTGTTTTTCAAGACCTTATCCAATCAGAACCGCCTTTTAGTTTCAAATGGATTCGGGGTGACGAATAGGAATGTTTTCGAGAAATGGATCGATGCCTTGATCGACTTTAGAAACGTCTGCGCCCATCACGACCGCCTTTGGAACAGGACATTTCAAAAAGAGATAAACGCCTATCACCGAAAGGCGATCCCCTCCGGACCTCCCACAAAGCTAAAGGCGTTCCTTGAAGTACTTGAATTCCTCTTGGGGGCCAGGGGTCACCGCGTTGCAATTGTAGCCGAGGTCACGACTTTGTTGAGGGCGTACCCTGTTGCTCAGCCTTCAGAGCTTGGCTTTTAGAGCGCGAGTTGTCGTCGCCGCACTTTTTCCGATCGCGGGCAACTCCCGACCATTGACGGGTTCCAAGGGCCTCCGGCCCTTGGCGGGCGCGGGCAGAGCCCGCTCTGGAGGACGCGATGAACTGGTTTCTGCTGCTGATCGCCGGGCTGTGCGAGATCGGCTGGGCGATCGGGCTGAAATACACCGAGGGTCTGACCCGGCTCTGGCCGAGCGTCGCCACGCTGGCGGCGATGGTGGTCAGCGTGGTGCTGCTCGGGGTGGCGATGAAGACCCTGCCGGTGGGGACCGCCTATGCGGTGTGGGTCGGGATCGGCGCGGTCGGCACCGCGCTGCTCGGCATCGTGCTGTTCGAGGAGCCGGCCAGTTTCGCCCGCCTCGCCAGTCTGGCCCTGATCTGCGCCGGGATCGTCGGGCTCAAGCTGACGACGCCGTAGCTCAGCGCCAGAGGTTGTAGCGCAGGATGCAATAGAGGGCGCGGACGCCGTCGCGCCAGCCGATCTTCTTGCCGTCCTCGTAGGTACGGCCGGAATAGCTGATCCCGACCTCGTAGATGCGCGGGCGCGGGGCGAGGTGGGCGACCTTGGCGGTGATCTCGGGCTCGAAGCCGAAGCGGTCCTCGACCAGGGTGATCTGGCTCAGGATCTCGCGGCGGAAGGCCTTGTAGCAGGTCTCCATGTCGGTCAGGTTGAGATCGGTAAACATGTTCGAGGCCAGGGTCAGGACCTGGTTGCCGATCGAGTGCCAGAAATACAGCACCCGGGTCTCCTCGCCGCCCTTGAAGCGCGAGCCGAACACCACGTCGGCGCGGCCGTCGAGGAACGGGCCGAGCAGGCGGGGATAATCGGTCGGGCTGTATTCGAGGTCGGCGTCCTGCACCAGCACGATGTCGCCGCTGGCCCGCTCGAAGCCGGAGCGCAGCGCCGCGCCCTTGCCGCGATTGACGCCGTGCTCGACCACCACGATCTCGGGGTGGCGCTGGGCCAGCGCCTTCATCACCGCCACCGAGCCGTCGCGCGAGCCGTCATCGACGATGACGATCTCGAGGTCGAGGCCGCAGCGATCGGCGCCCCTGACCCGGGCGACGATCTCCTCCAGCGTCTTTTCCTCGTTGTAGCAGGGAATCACCACGGAGAGACGGGAGAGGGTCATCGAACGGGTTCCTGGCGAAAGGACGGGGAACATTCCCCGCCTGGGGTTAACCGCAGAGCGGGCGGCCTGTCAATCCCGCGTACCGGCCGGAGCGACGATCTCGGCGTCGCGATAGCCCTGGGCATAGAGCAGCGCCGACAGATCACCGTGATCGACCCGGGCCCGCGCCTCGCCCGCCACCACCGGCTTGGCGTGGAAGGCGATGCCGAGACCGGCCTCGCGCAGCATGTCGAGATCGTTGGCGCCGTCGCCGACCGCCACCACCAGATCCGGGCCGATGCCGAGGTCGGCGGCGGTGGCGCGCAGGGTGGCCAGCTTGGCCTCGCGGCCGATGATCGGGTCGCCGACCGCGCCGGTCAGCCTACCGTCCGCGACGATCAGGCGGTTGGCGACGTCGCGGTCGAAGCCGCAGGATTGGCGGACCCGGCCGGTGAAGAAGCTGAACCCGCCCGACACCAGCACCGCATGGGCGCCGTGCGCCTTCATCGTCGCCACCAGGGCATGGGCGCCGGGGGTGAATTCGATCCGCGCCCAGGTCTGGGCGAGGCAGCTTTCCGGCAGGCCGGCGAGCAGGCCGACCCGTTCGCGCAGGGCGGCGGCGAAATCGATCTCGCCGTTCATCGCCCGGGCGGTGATCAGGGCGATGCGGTCCTTGATCCCGGCGAAATCGGCCAGTTCGTCGAGCGTCTCGCCGGTGACCATGGTCGAATCCATGTCGGCGACCAGCAGACGCTTGCGCCGCCCGGCCTGGGGCTGGGCGATGGCATCGACCGGCCAGCCTTCGAGGATGCGCTGGGCGATGGCGTCGCCCTCGGCCGGGGCCAGCCCGGTGAAGGCGAGGTCGCAGGCCCGCTCGGGCGACAGCCAGTCGGGCTGGCCGACCTCGGCCCCCAGCGCCCGCAGCGCCCCCCGCACCTCGGACACCAGCGAGCCATCGAGCCCGGGCAGGCCATGTCCGGCGATCAGGGTCAGCACGTTGTCCATGGGAAGGTCCTTGGCGGTCGGGCGGAGGCGAGCGGCCGGGACGGGGCCGGCGGGCAGGCGAAGGCCCACCCTTTACTGCGCCCCGTCCCGGCTGGCAAGCCTCAAGCCGCCCGACCCGCCCGGCTCAGGCCGGCTCGGCCGGCGCGCCGAACGGCCGGTTGAGCCGGACCACCGCCAGATTCAGCGCGGCGGCGAAGGTCACCCAGGCCAGATACGGCGCGATGAAAGCCGAGGCGGCGGGGGCGAACGGGGCCAGCCCGACCACCAGCGCCAGCACCGACAGCCACAGGAAGACGCATTCGATCAGCGCCCAGTCCGGCCGGCGCCAGCGGAAGAACAGCGGGCTCCACAGGATGTGGCAGGCGGCGTTGAAACCGAACAGCGCCAGCACGCGGATCCGGGTGGCCTCGTCCGGCGCCGCGTCCCACGCCAGCGCGGCGGCCCAGCCGGCCAACCCGAGAATCAGCCCCCAAGCCGGGCCGAACGCCCAGTCCGGCGGCTGCCAGCGCGGCTTGCGCAACGCGCGGTACCAAGGATCGATGGTGGTCAGCGCACCGCCGATCCCGGCGACGACGATCGCGCCCAGCATGGCGACGACAATGGTGATGGTCATGATCCCGTCCCTCAACGAATAGGTCCCACCGCAAAGATGGGGGCAACGGCGCCGACGGGCAAGCGCGGAAGCCGATCCACCCCCGGATCGATCACGGGCGGAAAACCCAGGATTTCCGCGCCTCTCCGGGGCGGTATTTTGATACCGCGCGGCTAAGTCGTTGTTTTATAACGGCATAAAATCGATTGACTTCATTCCAGGGTCTGGCATACTCCGCGCCCTCGACGCCGTGGCTGCACGGCGACGTCAACTGGTTTTGCCGTGGGTGCCATGAAAACCTATAACGCCAAACCGTCCGAAGTGGAAAAGAAGTGGGTCGTCATCGACGCGGACGGCGTCGTGCTCGGTCGTCTCGCCAGCATCATCTCGATGCGGCTGCGCGGCAAGCATCTGCCCACCTACACCCCGCATGTCGACATGGGCGACAACGTGGTGGTGATCAATGCCGAGAAGGTCCGCCTGACCGGCAACAAGCTGGCCGACAAGCGCTTCTTCTGGCACACCGGCCATCCCGGCGGGATCAAGGACCGGACCATCGGCCAGCTGCTCGGCGGCCGCTTCCCGGAGCGGGTCATCGTCAAGGCGGTGGAACGGATGATCACCCGCGGGCCGCTCGGCCGCCAGCAGATGAGCAATCTGCGGGTCTATGCCGGCCCCGCCCATCCGCATGAGGCCCAGCAGCCGGAAGTGCTGGACGTCGGCGCGCTGAATCCGAAGAACAAGAGGTAATCCGATGGCCGATCTCTCCAGCTTGGCCGACCTTCAGGTCTCGACCCCGGCCGCGCCCGTCCACGAGCGCAAGGTCGATTCCAGCGGCCGCGCCTATGCCACCGGCAAGCGCAAGAACGCCGTTGCCCGCGTCTGGGTCAAGCCCGGCACCGGCAAGATCACCGTCAACGGCCGCGACCTGCCGGTCTACTTCGCCCGTCCGGTGCTGCGGATGCTGATCAACCAGCCGTTCGAAACCGTGCGCGCCGAGGGTCAGTTCGACGTGGTCTGCACCGTCACCGGCGGCGGCCTGTCCGGCCAGGCCGGCGCGGTCCGCCACGGCATCAGCCGCGCCCTGACCTTCTTCGACCCGGCGATGCGTCCGCCGCTGAAGGCCGGCGGGTTCCTCACCCGCGACCCGCGCGTGGTCGAACGCAAGAAGTACGGCAAGCACAAGGCCCGTCGCTCGACCCAGTTCAGCAAGCGCTGATCCGGTTCGGCACCCGCCGACATTGCCAGGGGGTCCGGAGCAATCCGGACCCCTTTTCTTTGCCTCGGGCGCACAATCAACGGGTCAGGCGGCCCCCCAGGGATGCGCGGATCAAGTCCGCGCATGACGGAAAAGAGCGGGGCCGCCCGCCCCGCTCCTCCGGGATGAAGCAAAAAAGAAGGGGGTCCGGGGCATCGCCCCGGCGGGTCGCGGGCAGAGCCCGCGTAACGCTACACCCGACGGCGGGCGCGCAGGGCGGCGGTGATGGTGCCGTCGTCGAGATGGTCGAGATCACCGCCGACCGGCACCCCCTGGGCCAGTCCCGACACCGCGACCGCGCCGCCTTCGAGCCGCTCGGCCAGATAATGGGCAGTGGTCTGCCCATCGACGGTGGCCGGCAGGGCCAGGATCACCTCGGCGACGCCGCCCTCCCCCACCCGGTCGAGCAGCCGGCCGATGCCGAGATCGTCGGGGCCGACGCCGTCGAGCGCCGACAGCAGCCCACCCAGCACGACATAGCGCCCGGAGAAACTGCCGGTGCGTTCCATCGCCCACAGCGCGGCGACGTCCTCGACCACGCACAGCAGGCTGGGATCGCGGCGGGGATCGGCGCAGATCGCGCAGGGATCGACGGTGTCGAAATTGCCGCAGCGGCGGCAGGGACGGATCCTGGCCGCCGCCTCAGTCAGGGCCTGGGCCAGCGGTTCCATCAGGATCTCGCGCCGTTCGAGCAGGCGCAGCGCGACGCGCCGGGCCGAACGCGGCCCGAGCCCGGGCAGACGGGCCAGCAACTGGATCAGCCGCTCGATTTCCGGACCGGCCATCGCCCCTCCGCGTCGGGTTGGCGGCCGGCCCCGCCCTGGTCGCGGGCGGGGCCGGCCAGCCGGATCAGAACGGCAGCTTGAGGCCGCCGGGCAGGCCGAAGCCGCCGGTGATCTTTTCCATTTCCTCCTGCATCACCGCTTCGGCCTTGGTGCGGGCGTCGGCGAAGGCGGCGACGATCAGGTCCTCCAGCACCCCGGTCTCTTCCGGCTTGACCAGCGACGGGTCGATGCGGACCTTGCGCAGGTCGAACTTGCCGGTGATGGTCACCGAGACCAGACCGGCGCCGGCGCTGCCCTCGACCTCGGTCTCGCCGAGCTTGGCATGCATCTCGCCCATCTTGGCCTGCATCTGGGTGGCCTGCTTCATCAGGTTGCCGAGATTCTTCATAGATCTTCTTCTCCAGGAAACATTTCGGACTCGGGCTCGGCCTCGTCGGCGGCCGGCCCGGCGGACGGACCCGGCTCCGGTTCGAGGTCGCGCACCGCCTCGATCGTCGCATCGGGAAAGGCGGCCAGCACCGCCTTGACCAGGGGATGGTTGGCCGCGTCCTGGCGCCGGCGCAGGTCGGCCTCGGCCTCCTGCTCGGCCAGGGTCGGGCCGGCCGGATCGGTGGCGTTGAGCGACACCGTCCAGCGCCGCCCGGTCCACTCGCCCAGCAGCCGCCCCACCTTCGCCGCCAGATCGGACGGCGCGCGCGATTGCTGGCGCCATTCGATCCGGCCGGGGGCGAACGAGACCGGGTTGACCTGGGTGCGCAGCACCACCGCCAGCACCCCCTCGCGCCGTTCGGTGAACAGCGCCACCGCCTCGGCGAAGCTCGACGGCATCGGCGGCAGGGCCACCGGCTCGGCCATCGGGGCGGCGCGCAACGCCGCCATCGCCCCGCCGCCGCCCGGCCCGGGACCGGCCAGCACCGGCCCGCGCGCCTCGACCCGGCCACCGCCGCCGCCGGGGGCACCGCCGCCCCCGCCGCCGGGACCGTGCGGCGCCGGCGGGGTGCCGGCGCGGATCTGTTCGACCAGTTCGGCCGGGCTGGGCAGATCGGCGACATAGCCGAGCCGGACCAGCGCCATTCCGGCGGCCTGGATCGGACTCGGCGCGGCGCGGGTCTCGCCCAACCCCTTCAGCAGCATCTGCCACGCCCGGCTCAGCACCGCCAGCGACAGGCTGCCGGCCATTTCCTGGCCGCGCACCCGCTCGGTCTCGGCCACCCCGGGATCGCCGGCGCTGTCGGGCGCCAGCTTGAGCCGGGTCAGCCAGTGGACCAGATCGAGCAGGTCCTGCAACACCACCACTGGGTCGGCCCCGGCGGCGTACTGGCCGTCGAGCAGGGCCAGGGCCTGGGCGATCTCGCCCTTGAACAGGTCATCGAGCAGGTCGAACACCCGGGCGCGGTCGGCCAGCCCGAGCATGTCGCGCACCTGCTCCTCGCTGACCGCGCCGCCGCCATGGCTGATCGCCTGATCAAGCAGCGACAGCCCGTCGCGCACCGAGCCATCGGCGGCGCGGGCGATCATCGCCAGCGCGGCGGGGGCGATCTCGGCCTGCTCGGAAGCGGCGACCCGGGCGAAATGCGCGGCCAGCGTCGCGATCTCGACCCGGCGCAGGTCGAAACGCTGACAGCGCGACAGCACCGTCACCGGCACCTTGCGGATCTCGGTGGTGCAGAACACGAACTTGATGTGCTCGGGCGGTTCCTCCAGCGTCTTGAGCAAGGCGTTCCACGCCTTCTCCGACAGCATGTGGACTTCGTCGAGGATGAACACCTTGTAGCGCGCCGAGGTCGGGCGGTAGCGCACCTGATTGGTCAGCTCGCGGATGTCGTCGATGCCGGTGCGGCTGGCGGCGTCCATCTCCAGCACATCGACATGGCGGTCCTCGGCGATCGCCCGGCAATGCTCGCACACCCCGCAGGGGGCGATGGTCGGACCGCCCTGCCCGTCCGGGCCGATGCAGTTGAGGGCACGAGCGAGGATGCGGGCGGTGGTGGTCTTGCCCACCCCGCGCACCCCGGTCAGCACGAAGGCATGGGCGAGCCGGCCGCTCTTGATCGCGTTGGACAGGGTGCGGACCATCGCTTCCTGGCCAATCAGCCCGGCGAAGTCGGTCGGCCGGTACTTGCGGGCCAGAACCCGATAGGGAGGGGGGGCGGGGCTGTCGGTCATCGCGGCAGAATATCTCGCGCCGGCGCCGCTGCACAGGCCCGGCCGCGACCGCGTCGCCCTAAATGAAGAGAGAGGTGGGAGACCGGACAACGACCCGGATCGGAAATCGTTGCGGCTGCTTCCTTCCGGACCTGACCGGGTTGGCGATTGATCCGTCCGCCGCCGATCTCCCGGGCGGGGGTTTACAGGGGATGCGCCGATCAGGCAAGCGAAAAAAACGACGCGGGCTCGACGCGGGCTCTGCCCGCACCCGCACGCGGGCTCCGCCCGCACCCGCCAGGAACCTGAGGTTCCTGGACCTCCCCGACCAAACCATCCGTCAAGCGGCGGCTCGGATTGTCGATCCGGCAATTTTGGACTATATGTCCGGATAGCGGCGAGAGAGGTTTGCGATGGGCAACACGGCGCAAAACCAGGCAACCCGAACCTACCGCGCCCGTCTGGCCCAGCGCGGCTTCACCCGCTTCGAGATCATCGCCCTCGAGACCGACCGGGATCTGTTCCGCGCCCTCGCCCGGCGCTTGGCGGAGCCGGGCCCGCAGGCGGAGCAACTCCGCGCCACCGTCAAGAGCGTCGTTGCCGGCGAACCGCCCAGACCCGGGGGAATCCTGGCGGCGCTACGCCGCTCGCCCCTGGTCGGGGCCGATCTCGACCTGACGCGCGCGCGCGACGAAGGGCGCAAGATCGATCTGTGACCCGCTTCCTGCTCGACACCAACATCATCAGCAACGTGGTCAAGCCGGCTCCCTCGGCAGCCCTGCTCGCGTGGTGGGGCCGGCAGCCGGACGAAGCCCTGTTCATCTCCGCGCTGACCGTCGCCGAGATCCGACGCGGCATCCTTGAAAAACCGCACGGGAAAAAGCGCGACATCCTCGAACGCTGGTTCAGTGGGCCGGAAGGCCCCCAGGCGCTGTTCGCCGGCCGGATTCTGCCGTTCGACGATCAGGCCGGGCTGATCTGGGCTCGCCTGATGGCCGAGGGCAAGGCCGCCGGCCGGCCCCGCAGCGCGCTGGACATGATCGTCGCCGCGATCGCCGAAGCCAATCAGTGCCTGGTGGCAACGGACAACGAAAAGGACTTCGCCGGCATCCCGTTCGTCAATCCCATGCGTGGGGCGGGTTGAGCGGAGACTTCCCCGCAAAACATAACGACCAGATGAGCATTCGTCGCCCCGGACCGCGGCAAACCGCGCCGATCGGGCGCGGTGTCCCCTGACACGGCCCGAAACCGGCCGGAATTTCAAACCGGCACGGGTCGATCATCAGATCGGCGCTCGGCCGAGATGACGCGGAAATGAGGCGGGGTGTGGGCGGTGCGGCGGGCGGAACCTGTCTGCCCGGGCACGCGCGGTTTCCCCCGGTTCGAGGGGAAATTCAACAAGATCAAAGGGGGAAAATGGGGCGAGTGATGAGATTCGAACTCACGACATCCAGGACCACAACCTGGCGCTCTAACCAACTGAGCTACACCCGCCACCGGAGAGGCCGCCCTTTTAGCGGAGCCGGCCGCGCCCGTCAAGCGCTGTTTTCACCCTTTCAGCCGAAGGCGGTGTCGAGCCCCATCATCACCGCGAAACCGGCCATCAGCCCCAGCGTCGCCGGGGTCTGGTGGCCGTTGCGGTGGGTCTCGGGGATCACTTCGTGCGACACCACGAACAGCATCGCCCCGGCGGCAAGGCCGAGCCCGATCGGATAGGCCAGGGCAAAGCCCGACGACAGGCCGAGCCCGACCAGCGCGCCCAACGGCTCCATCGCCCCGGTCGCCACCCCGATCCAGCCCGCCCGCCACCGCGCCA
This sequence comes from Phaeospirillum tilakii, assembly GCF_042683125.1. Lineage (NCBI taxonomy): Bacteria > Pseudomonadati > Pseudomonadota > Alphaproteobacteria > Rhodospirillales > Rhodospirillaceae > Phaeospirillum > Phaeospirillum tilakii. The sequence continues at coordinate 3,486 of NZ_JBHUIY010000025.1, read as the reverse complement.
GCCCGGCCGCCCGCAGCGCCACCGCCACCCCCAGCCCCTCGGGCAGATCCTGCAACGCGATCGCCCCGGCCAGCGGCAACCCGACCGACAGGTCGCCCCGGGCGAAGCCGACCCCGATCGCCATCCCCTCGGGCAGGTTGTGCAGGGTGATCGCCAGCACGAACAGCCACACCCGCGCCAGCCGCGCCGCCCCCGGCCCGCACGGGGCGCCATGGGGGTGCTGGTGGGGGAAGAAGCGGTCGAGCCCCAGCATCAGCGCCGCCCCGAGCCCGAGGCCGACCGTCACCACCAGCGCCGCCATCGCGCCGCTGCCGGTCAGCTCCCGCCCGGCGGCGAGGCCCGGCAGCAGCAGCGAGAACGAACTGGCCGCCAACATCATCCCGGCGGCAAAGCCGAGCAGGCTGTCCTCGGCCCGCGCCGACAGCCCGCGCAGCCCGGCTCCGGCCAGCGCCCCGGCCCCGGTGGCGGCGAACCCGGCCAGCCCGCCCAGCGCGGCATAGCCCAGCCACGGCCCCCGCGCCGGATCGAGCCCGCCCGCCGCCCCCGCCGCGATCAGAACCAGCAACGCCAGCACCGCCACCGCCAGCCCGGCGGCCGGCAGCGGCCGCCGTCGCGCCTCGGCCCACCACAAGGCCAGCCAGGACGGCGCGACGGCGGAAAGGGAGGAGGGGACGGCGGACCCGGCGCGGGGATCGAGCGACATCGACGGCCTCTTTTCTTTTTATTGCTTCCAATAATTAACTCAGCCGGCGCCGGGCCGCAATCGGGGATGACAGGGCCGGCCCCGCCCTGTATGGTGCCGCCCGCGTCAGACGGCCGGACGGCCGCGCTCCAGGGCTTCACCGCCTTGGGGGGAGGAAAGTCCGGGCTCCACGGAAACACGGTGCCGGATAACGTCCGGCGGGGGCGACCCCAGGGAAAGTGCCACAGAAAGCAAACCGCCTGCGCCCCGGTTTTCCGGGCCGCCGGTAAGGGTGAAAGGGTGCGGTAAGAGCGCACCGCGGCGCCGGTAACGGCGATGGCAGGGTAAACCCCACCGGGAGCAAGACCAAATAGGGGCGGCACCCGTCTTTCTCACGAAAGACGAAAGCGCGTTTCCGCGCCGCCGCCCGGGTCGGTCGCGACAGGCGTCCGGTAACGGACGTCGCAGAGGAATGGCCGTCACCGCGGTCCCATGGGATTCCATGGGACGGCGGGACAGAACCCGGCTTACAGGCCGTCTGACGCCCTCGCCCCGCCGCCCCGGCCGGGCCCGGATCCCCCGCCCCCGGCGGGCCCGATCCATACCAACCGGCAGGCCCTAAGGTCCCGACCCGAGGCGCTTTTTCCGCCCAAATGGACTATCCACAGGCAGCCCATTGGCGGTTTTTCCTCCAAAATCAGGCCCTTGCCGAAAAAACCTCCAGTACTTTGATAAAATTTTGTACACAACTTGAGACGCCACCCTCAGAGTCGGGTCATTACTATCTGATTCCATTGACGCCCATGCTTTCCCATGATATCCCATAAATACCCATTCGGCGGCACCGGGGATTCGCCCGCCGGAACAGCGCAAGGAGTGTGGGGCCGACGGCACGACCGGCGAATCCGGGGCATCTCGAGGCAAGGCGAAACGAGTGGCTCTGTTCCTCTCCACCTTCGTCAACAAGGTCGACCGCAAAGGGCGGGTCTCGGTGCCGGCATCGTTCCGCACCGCGCTGGCTTCGTCGGGCCTGGCCGGGATCGTCGTCTATCGCTCCTTCATCCACCCATGCGCCGAAGGCTGTGGACTTGATTTCATGGAACGGTTGTCGGCCAGTACCGAAACCCTCGACCTGTTCAGCGCCGAGCAGGAAGAGCTGAGCGCATTGATCTTCGCCGACGCGCGCCAGCTCGCCTGGGATCCGGAAGGACGGGTGGTGCTGCCCGAGGACCTGATCGCCCATGTCGGGATCGGCGAGAGCGCATCCTTCGTCGGCAAGGGCCAGACCTTCCAGCTGTGGGAGCCCGAGGCCTATCGCGCCCACGAGGCCGAAATCCGCGCCCGCGCCCTCAGGAATCGGCCGACCCTGCCGCTGCGGCCGCCGGCCGCCCCCCCACGCGGAGGAGAGGCGCCATGACCACCCCCCACATCCCGGTGCTGCTCGACGAAATGCTGGAAGCCCTCGCCCCCGAACGCGGCGGCCGCTTCCTCGACGGCACCTTCGGCGCCGGCGGCTACAGCCGCGCCATCCTCGCCACCGCCCCGGCGGCGGAATTGATCGCCTTCGACCGGGATCCTTCCGCGCGCGCGCGGGGGGAGGCGCTGGCGGCGGCGCATCCCGGCCGCTTCCGCTTCGTCGCCGGCCGGTTCGGCGATCTCGACGAATTGCTGCCGCCCGACCTGCGCCTCGACGGGCTGGTGCTCGACATCGGGGTGTCGTCGATGCAGCTCGATCAGGCCGAGCGCGGCTTTTCCTTCGCCAAGGACGGCCCGCTCGATATGCGGATGGAACAGAGCGGCGAAAGCGCCGCCGATCTGGTCAACACCCTGCCCGAGGCGGCGCTGGCCGACCTGATCTACCGCTATGGCGAGGAGCGGCTGTCGCGCCGGATCGCCCGCGCCATCGTCGCCGCCCGCCGCGCCGAGCCCTTCACCCGCACCGCCCAGCTCGCCGCCGTGATCCGGCAGGCGGTGGGGGGACGGTCGGGCGACGGCATCGACCCCGCCACCCGCAGCTTCCAGGCGCTGCGCATCGCCGTCAACGACGAGCTGGGCGAACTGGAACGCGCCCTGGCCGCCGCCGAACGCCGGCTGGCGCCGGACGGGCGGCTGGTGGTGGTGACCTTCCATTCGCTCGAGGACCGTCTGGTCAAGGACTTCCTGCGCGACCGCTCCGGCGCCGCCGCCCGGCCGTCGCGCCATTCGCCGCTGGGCGAGGCCGGGCCCGCGCCCAGCTTCACCCTGCTCCACCGCCGCGCCGCCCGCCCCGGCGCGGAGGAACTGGCCCGCAATCCCCGCGCCCGCTCGGCGCGACTGCGCGCCGGCCTCCGCACCGAGGCCCCGGCCTGGCCCCTGCACAGCGGGAGGGCTGCATGACCCGCGGCTTCCTTGGCACCACCCTGTGGATCGGGCTCGCCGCCTGCATCGGCGTCGGCCTGTTCCTGATCAAGCACGAGGTCAAGCTCAAGGAGCAGCGCCTCGACGAACTGAACGCCCAGATCCGCGCCAACCAGCAGAGCGTCCACGTCCTGCGCGCCGAATGGGCCTATCTCAACGATCCGGTCCGCCTGCGCGGGCTGGCCGAGAAATATCTCGGCATGCATCCGGTCCAGCCCAGCCAGATCGCCTCGCTCGACGCGGTGATGAGGGACGGGCTGCCGGCGCCGCTGCCGACCCGCCTCGCCGACGGCCGCACCCGGCCGATCGCCCCGGCGGCGATCGCCGCCCGCGCCGCCACCGCGGCGATCGCCGCGCGCACCAATCCCGCCGCGCCGGCCGGAATCAATCCGCTGCTGCACCATCTG
>NZ_JBHUIY010000024.1:0-62303 GCF_042683125.1 Phaeospirillum tilakii | reverse complement strand
AGCTGGTCCGCCGCGCCCTGGAGAATTTCCGGCTGCCCTATCTGACCGTGACGCCGACCTTCTCGATCTGCCCCAAGCACGGCTACATCCCGGGCGAACATCCGTTCTGCCCCAAATGCGACGCCGAGCTGATCGCCCGCAAGCGCGGGCAGCAAGCCCGCTCCGCCTGACCTGACCAAGGAGACCGTTTCGTGACCACCGATCTTGTCGCCCCCGAAGCCGCCACCGACGGCATCACCCTGTCCGACGACGAACGCCAGCCCTGCGAGATCTGGACCCGGGTGATGGGCTATCACCGCCCGCTCGCCTCGTTCAACCAGGGCAAGCAGGGCGAGTTCGCCGAACGCCGCTATTTCGTCGAGGGGAGCTGCGACTGCGGACGGAGCGGGGCGTGACACCCCCGCTGATCGGCGGGATGGCCCGGCTGTCGAGCTGCGACTGGCCGGATCATCTCGTCGCCACCCTGTTCCTGCAGGGCTGTCCGTGGCGCTGTCCTTACTGCCACAACCCCCATCTGCTGCCGACCCGCACCGCCGAGGCGGTGGATTGGGACGAGGTGATGGATTTCCTCGCCGGCCGGCGCGGCCTGCTCGACGGGGTGGTGTTCTCCGGCGGCGAGCCGACCCTCCAGCCCGATTTGCCCGAGGCGATCGCCGCCGTGCGGGCGCTGGGGTTCCGGATCGGGCTGCACAGTGCCGGCGCCTTCCCCGACCGTTTCGCCGCCGTGCTGCCGCTGGTCGATTGGGTCGGCTTCGATCTCAAGGCTCCCTTCGCCGAGTATGACCGGCTGACCGGCGTGGTCGGCAGCGGCGAACGCGCCCGCGCCAGTCTGATGGCGTTGCTGGCGGCCGGGACCGATCGCGATCTGCGCATCACCGCCGATCCGGCCTGGGCCGATGCGGCGACGCTGGGCCGGCTCAATCAGGATCTCGCCGCGCTCGGGGCCGGGCCGGTGCGGGTCCAGGCCTATCGGGTGGCGCCGGAGTAAAAAAACGCGGGCGCTGCCCGCACCCGCCAAGGGCCGCAAGGCCCTTGGAACCCATTGGTTTTACAGCAGCCCGGCGGTGACGCCGATCCGGTCGCGGTAAAGCGGAGGGAGGGTTTGCGCCAGCGCGGCCAGTGCCGTGCCGTCGCCCTCCAGGCAGCTCAACAGGGGGTAGGGGTTGTCCTCGCGCGGCAGTTCGAGGAACGAGCCCAGCGCGCCCAATTCCATCAGGGCCAGGGCCGGACTCGCCGGTGGGTGTTGCCGCACCACCGCGCAGCGGCGCGGCGGCAATGTCGCCCCCGCCCAGCCATGGCCCCGCACCAGTTCCAGCACCGCACTGCGCGCCGGGGAGAGGTGTGCGGCCGAGTTCGCCACCAGCAGCGGCCGGCCATGATCGTCGATCAGGCAGCAGCGCCCGTCGCGCACCAAGGCGGGGAGAGGGGTGGTACCGGGGCGGTGCAGGCCGGGCGGCAACGGGCCCGGGGCAACCGTGACGGCGCCGACGGTGGCGCGCACCCGGTCGAGCGAGGCGGCGAAGGCGGCCTCGCAGCGGGCACGGGTGGCGGCGGACACCGGCAGCAGGGTCAGCGTCGCCTCGGCCTGATCCCACAGCGCCGGCGGCAGGCGGCGGGCCAGCCCCGCCTCGTCATGAATCCCCGACAGCGGATCGGCGGCGATGGCGGCGGCGCGGAAGCCGGCCTGAAGCATCGCCCCCGCACACATCGCGCAGGGATCGAGCGAGGTGGCGATGGTCAGTTCCCCGATCGGCGGCGGATTGCGCTGGAGAAAATACCAATCGACCAGTTGCCGCTCGACATGGGCGGTGGGATCGCACGGCCGCCCCGGCCGCAACACCGCATTGACCGCCTCGGCGTAAACCCGCCCGTCGTGCCCGACCAGCACCCCGCCGACTCCGAAGGTCCCGCTTTCGGCCGCCAATTCCGCCAGCTCGGCGACCCGTTCCCCGATCGCCTCGACGCCGTCCAGAGCCCCGGTGACGCCCCGCACCCCCGGCACCAATTCGATTGCGGCCATGGTTTCCCCCCAAGTGACGGGATCCAAGGGCCTTGCGGCCCTTGGCGGGTGCGGGCAGAGCCCGCTCTTTTTTCTAGATTATCCCCAGCAGCGCGTCACAGGCGGCGCCGATTCCGTCTTCACCGGCGATGGCGCTGGCGATGGCGATCGAGCGTTGGCGGCTGGCCCGGGATTCGAGCAGCCCGGCCAGGGCGTTCGAGGCGTGGGCGGCGGAATAGGCGCCGATCGGCAGGGTGCGGGCGATGCCGAGCCGGGTGACGCGGGCGGCGTTGTCGGGCTGATCGAAGCCGAACGGGACCACCAGCATCGGCCGGCCGGCGCGCATCGCCTGGGCGGTGGTGCCGATGCCGCCGTGATGGACGATGGCGGCGGCGCGGGGGAACAGCAGCGGGAAGGGGGCGTAGGCGGCGGCGAAGGCGCCGTCGGCCAGCGGCCCGGGCGGCAGGGTGGAATCGCGGCCGACCATGATCACGGCGCGGCGGCCGAGCCGGCGGGCGGCGGCGAGGCTGTCCTCGAAGAAGCGGCCGGGGCGGCGGACCATCGCGGTGCCGAGGGTGAACACCACCGGGGCCGGCCCGGCGCCGAGGAAATCCTCGAGGTCGGGCGGCAGCCCGCCTTGGGCCTCGGCATCGAAGAAGGGAAAGCCGGAGGCGCGGCTGTTCTGGGGCCAGTCGGGCTGGGGCTGGCCCAGCAGCGGCGAGAACAGCCCGAGCGCCAGGGCCGGGGCGTGTTGGTCGGCGAACAACGGGTCGGGGGCGGGCGGCAGGCCAAGCTCGGCGCGCAGATCGTTCCAGGGGGCGCTCCATTCCCGCGCCCGCTTGATCACCAGCTTGTGGATCTGGCGGAACAGGGTAGGGCCGAGCGGCCGCAGCGCGCCGAGGAAGGGGATTTCCGCCATCACCGACGGGTCATAGGCGGAGAAGGCGGTGAAGGGGGCGAGGAAGGTCGAGGCCCAGCCCAGGCCGGGATTGGTTTCCGCCACCAGCCGGGCGGTGAAGGTCAGCGGGTGCGACACCAGCAGGTCGGCGCCCCGGGCGGCGGCGGCGAGGTCGGCGAACGACTCGCGCAAGGACGGCATCACCACGTCGCGGATCAGGGATTCGGCCCCGGTGCGGGGGTGCAGCACCTGCTCGACCAGCCCGGGCACCGACTGGATCCGGTCGAAATCGGGGCCGAGCGGGTGGAAGCCGATCCCCAGCGCCTCGATTCGGGCGCGATAGACCGTGCTGGTGGCGATTTCGGCGCGATGGCCGCGCCGGTTCAGTTCGAGGGCGAGGGCGAGGTAGGGATGCAGGTCGCCGAACGAGCCGATGGTGGCGAACACGATGCGGCGGGACCCGCCGAGGCGGGACGGGGCGGGACGGGACGGACGGGTCAAGCGGTCGGGATCCTTGCGCCGGTAGGGGTGAGACGACGAAAGGGGCGCGGCCGGCCCGAGACGGTGCCGGGCAGGCGGGGAGGGGGCGGGGGGACGGGAAAGGTGGGCAGGGCGCGAAGGCCGCCCCGTGGAGAAGGCGGCCGGTGCGACGTGGCTTACAGCACCTTGAGGTTGATTGCCGCGGTCTTGCCCTTGCGGGGATCCGGCGATTCCTCGAACTCGACCTTCTGGCCTTCGTTCAGGCTGGCCAGACCGGCCCGCTGCACCGCCGAGATATGGACGAACACATCCGCGCCGCCGTTATCGGGGGCGATGAAGCCGTAGCCCTTGGTGGCATTGAACCATTTGACCGTGCCGTTCGGCATGGGAACTCTCCGGAACGTTAGTAACCCGCGGGCCGCGCCATCGCGACCCGCATCAAGTGCCGAGGGACGACGGGTCGGTTCTCAAGGCAGGTTTGATGGAGCCAGTGTCGGATGATCCCCCGCCAATAGCAAGTTCGATCGCGTCGCGGCAGGGCCGGGGCGCAATTTTTCGGCTGGTGCGGGTGCCGGCCCCGGGCTATGGGAAAGGCCGGTTCATTGCCGCATCCGGGGGGGATTGGGACGGAATGCTCAGCCTGCTGATCGCGCTGGCCGCGTCGGTGATCTTCTTCCGCGCGGCGCGGGCGCGGCGCAAATCGGGCTGGCGCTGGGCGCTGGCCGGGGCGGCGGCCGCGCTGGGGCCGGGCACGCTGGCGGCGCTGCTGTTCAGTCAGGCGATCGTGCCGTTCCTGCCCGCCGACGGGGCGTTGATGGCCCATTACGCCCTGTTCGACCTGGGCTACAGGATCTGTACCGTGGTGATCGAGCTGGTGCTGGTGTTCTGGCTGCACCGCCGCCATCTGTCCGGCCCGGCGGTGCCGGTGCGGGCGGGGCGGCGGCGCTGACGGGGCCGGCCGCCGCGCTTCCGGCCTGCGCACATTGCAGGGCGCGGGGCGCGACGATGCGCTACCCTGACGCTCGCCACCCACACGGAGGACGAGGATGAAACTCTACTACAAGGCGGGGGCCTGCTCGCTGGCCGCCCATATCACCCTGATCGCCGCCGGATTGGAATTCTCGGCCGAGGCGGTCGATCTCAAGACCAAGGTCACCGAGGGCGGCGACGATTTCCTCAAGATCAACCCCAAGGGCTACGTCCCGGCGCTGAAGGGCGACGACGGCACCGTGCTGACCGAGGGGGGCGCGATCCTGCTTTACCTCGCCGCCCAGGCGCCGCAGGCCGGGCTCGCCCCGCTGCCGGCCGATCCGCTTTATCCCCGGCTGGTCGAATGGCTGGTGTTCATCGCCACCGAGCTGCACAAGGGCTGCGTCGGCCTGTTCAATCCGGCCTATCCGCCCGAGGCCAAGGAGGCGATCAAGGCGCAGTTGCAGCGCCGCTTCGCCTATACCGATCAGGCGATCGGTGCCGGCCCCTATCTGCTCGGCGCCCGCGCCGGGGTGGCTGATTTCTACCTGTTCACCGTGCTGTCCTGGCTGCCCCGGGTCGGCATTACCCTGACCGAATGGCCGGCGCTGGCCGCCCATTACGACCGGGTGCGGGCCCTGCCGGCGGTTCAGGCGGCGTTGCGCGCCGAAAAACTGATCTGACCGTGGCGCCGCCGGCCCGACCCGACCCCGCGCCGCCGGGCTCCCGCCGCGCCGTGCTGGCCGGCCTCGGCGCGCTGGCCGGGGCCGGGCTGCTCGGCCTGCTGTCGCCCGGCCGTGGCGCCGACCCGGCGCCGCCCGACCCGCTCGCCCCGGCCGAGGGCCTCGCCGCCCGCACCGACGGTTTCGCCCGCCTTGCCGCCGAACGCCCGTGGGTCGAGCGGCTCGGCCGCTGCTGCGGCTTGGTGATCACCCGTCGCCCCGGGGTCGAGGGACGCGGCTCCTGCGTCCTGCTCGACCGCTTCGGCACCCTGGCCCTGACCGCGCATCAGGTCGAGGACTGGCTGGTGGAAGCCGGCCCCGGCCGGGTCGCGGTCGAGGGCGAGGTCCGCTTCGCCCCCACCCCCGGCCCGCTGGTGGTGTCGGGCCGGCTGGAACAGGTCCGCGTCGCCGGTGCGCTCGATCTTGCCTTCGCCACCCTCGACCTCGCCCCGCTGGCCGGAGCCGGGCTGGCCCCGGTGGCCTGGGGCAGCCTGCCGGCCGGGCTGGCCGGGGTCGAACTGGTCGCCGCCGGCTGGCCGCACGGCCATGAACGGCTGCACGCCGCCGCCGGCCGCGCCCAGCTGTTCCGCGATTACGACCAGGAAACCTACACCTCGCTCGGCCATGCCGGGGCCGACGGCCGCTTCCTGTGCAAGGTGATGGCGCGGATCGACGCCCATCCCGGCATGTCGGGCGGCGGGGTGTTCCTCGACGGCGCCTTCGTCGGCATCGACAACGCCAACGGCCCGGCCGACGACATCCCCGACCTGCGCTTCACCCCGGTCTGGGCGGTGTGGGACGCCTACCGCAAGCTCTACCCCGACCGCGCCGCCACCGTCGCCTTCGCCGGCCCGCTGCGGCCGGACCAGACCGCGATGCCGCTGTCCTGCCGGGGCGAGCCGGAGATTTTCTTCCCCGCTCCCTGACGTTTCGCGCGCTTTCCGCTTGGGCGCCGACGCGGTATGGGCGAAAAAAGGAAAGGGATCCAAGGGCCTTCCGGCCCTTGGCGGGTGCGGGCGGAGCCCGCGCGGACGGGGGATCGGCGTGACCGGAATCAGTGCGGTCTTGTTGGGCATCACCGGCCTGCTGGCGCTGGTGACATTGCTGGTGCCGCTGGCGGCGCGGGCCAATGTCGCCTTTTCGCTGGTGCTGGCCGGAGCGGGGATCCTGCTCGGTCTGGTCGGCGACGCGGCGGCGCTGCCGGGCGGGCTGGTGCTGCCGCCCGAGGCGCTGATCGAGATTTTCCTGCCGGTGCTGCTGTTCGAGACGGCGGTGGCGATCGACGGCCGCCGCCTGCTCGACGATCTCGGCCCGATCCTGCTGCTGGCGGTGGGGGCGGTGCTGATCTCGACCTTCCTGATCGGCTGGTCGCTGGCGGCGGTGGCGCCGGTCGGGCTGGTGGCCTGCCTGCTGCTGGCGGCGATGGTCTCGACCACCGATCCGGTCGCGGTGGTGGGGATCTTCCGCGATCTCGGCGTGCCGCACCGGCTCAGCCTGCTGATCGAGGGCGAAAGCCTGTTCAACGACGCGGCGGCGATCGCCCTGGTGGCGCTGTTCCTCGACATGCTGACCGGCGGCCGCTCGCCCGACGCCCTGGCCGGGGCGCTGGCGTTCGGGCGCGGCTTCCTCGGCGGGCTGGCGGTGGGGGGGCTCGGCGGCCTGCTGGTGTGCGGCGGCCTGACCCTGCTGCGCGGCCAGCGTTTCGCCGAGATCACCCTGACCGTCGCCGCCGCCTATCTGGTGTTCCTGGCCGGCGAGCATGTCCGGGTGTCGGGGGTGGTGGCGGTGGTCACCGCCGCCTTGGTGATCGGCTATTACGGCCGCACCCTGGTCACCGCCGAGACCTGGTCCAGTCTGGTCGATGTCTGGCGCCAGCTCGGCTATTGGGCCAGCGTGCTGGTGTTCCTGCTGGCGACGATGCGGGTGCCGGGGCTGCTGGCCGGGATCGGCGCCGGCGACCTCGCCTTGCTGGCGGTGGTGGTGGTGGCCGCGCTGGCAGCGCGCGGGCTGGTGCTGTTCGGGCTGTTCCCGCTGCTGACCCGGCTCGGCTGGGCCGAGCCGATCGCCCCCGGCCTGCGGCTGGTGGTGGTGGCGGGCGGGCTGCGCGGGGCGATCTCGCTGGCCCTGGCCCTGGCGGTGATCGAAACCCCGGCGGTGCCCGAGCCGGTGCGCCATTTCGTCGCCGTGCTCTGCACCGGCTTCGTGCTGTTCACCCTGTTCGTCAACGCCCCGCTGCTGCGGCCGCTGATCCGGCTGCTCGGGCTCGACCGCCTGTCGCCGGCCGATCAGGCGATGCGCCGCCGCGCCATCGCCACCGCGATCGGCGCGGTGCGCGACCGCCTGCGCGCCGCCGCCGGCGAATACGGCCTCGCCCCCCGGCTGGCCGAGGAGATGGCCGCGGGCTGCTCCGCCCGCCTTGCCGCTCTCGAGGCGGCCGAGCCGGCCGGCCCGGCCCTGGGCGACGAGACCCGGGGCGCGCTGGCGATGCTGACCGCGCGCGAGACCGCGCTTTATCTGCGCCATTACCGCGAGGGGGTGGTGTCGGGGCGGATCACCCGCACCCTGCTCGCCAACGCCGCCCGGCTGGAGGACGCGCTGAAGACCGGCGGCGTCGCCGCCTATCTGGCCGCCGGTACCGCCTGCCTCGGCTTTTCCCGGCCGTTCCGCCTCGCCTTGGCGGCGCAGCGCCGGCTCGGGCTGGGCGGGCCGCTGGCCGGCGAGATCGCCACCCGCACCGAGACCCTGCTGATGACCCAGGCGGCGCTGGGCGAGATGCGCGCCTTCGCCGCCGAACGGCTGCCCGGTTTCGGCGGCGCGGCCCCGGCCCGCGCCGTGGCGCGGATCCTCGACCGCCGCGCCGCCGGGGTCGAGACCGCCCTGGCCGCGCTGCGGCTGCAATATGCCGATTTCTCCAAGGCGCTGGAGCGCCATTACCTCGAACGCGCCGCGCTCCGGATCGAGGCGGCCGAGTTCCGCCGCCTGCGCGCCGAGGGGGTGATCGGCCAGGAGGTGTTCGTCGATCTGATCGCCGATCTCGGCCACCGCGCCGCCCGGCTGTCGCGCCGGCCCAAACTCGATCTGCGGCTCGACCCGGCGGCGCTGGTGGCCCGGGTGCCGGCCTTCGCCGCGCTGGATCCGGCCCAGCGCGCGGCGCTGACCCGGCTGCTGCGGCCCCGGCTGGTGGTGCCGGGCGAGCGCATCCTGCGCCGGGGCGAGCCGGGCGACGCGATGTATTTCATCAGCTCCGGCGCGGTCGAGGTGCGGTTGAAGCCCGATCCGGTGCGGCTGGGCAGCGGCGAGTTCTTCGGGGAAATGGCGCTGCTGGCCCATGCACCGCGCAATGCCGACGTGGTCGCGCTCGGTTACGGCATGCTGCTCGGGCTCAAGGCCCGCGATTTCGACGCCCTGCTCGCCGCCGGGCCGGCCCCGCTGCGCCGCCAGATCGGCGAGACGGCGCGGGAGCGGGGTGGGGGGAGAGGTTAGGAAGGACGCGGGCTTTGCCCGCACCCACACGCGGGCTTTGCCCGCACCCACCAGGAACCTGAGGTTCCTGGACCTCCCTGAAGGGGGGGCTACTCGTTGGGGGCGCTGTTTTCCGTCTTGCGATGCACGCAAAACCGGTGCAGATAATGTTCCTCTTTCTGAGGGAGGCAGGCGATGACCATCACCATCCACTGCCCCGTTCGCGGGGCCTAAGCCCGACCTTCACCTCACGGTGGTTCGGGCATCAACGGTTCGGGCCGACATATTCGTCGGAACGACCGAATGATCATGCCTGTTTCCACGAGGAACCATGGGCAATTCTGACTTTTGCGAGCGCGGATGCGCCATCCGTGTGGTCGCTGGCCTGTCCACTTGGGTTGAGGGCGAGGCCCTGCGCCAACTCGACGCCGTATCCCGTTACCCCGGCATGGTGGCCTGTGTCGGCCTGCCGGACATCCATCCCGGGAAAGGAACGCCGATTGGTGCCGCCTTCCTGTCCCAGGGGGTGCTTTACCCTCATCTGGTCGGGAACGACATCGGCTGTGGGATGGGGCTATGGATGACCGAATTCCCCGTCCGGAAGGCCAAGGCGGACAAGCTGGCCGCCAAATTGAATGGCCTCGACGGCCCCATCGACGACAGCGGCGAAAGCCAGCGTAAAAAGCTGGCCGACGCCGGGCTGCCCGAGGACTTCGCGCACGCCCTGGGCACGGCGGGCCGAGGCAACCATTTTCTTGAACTGCAACAGGTTCACGCTGTGGTCGACGCGGCGGCCTTTTCCGCCCTTGGTCTGGACCGGGAGTACGTGTTTGCCCTCGTCCATACCGGGTCGCGTGGTTTGGGCGAGGCGATCCTCTGGCGTCACGCCCAACACCATGGCGCCCAAGGCTTGCCCGAGGATTCGGAGGCCGCCGCCCTCTACCTTGCCGACCACGCCCAGGCCGTGGCCTATGCGGAACTGAACCGCCGCGTCTGCGCCGAGCGGCTGTTCAGCGCCATCGGCACCGAAGGGCGACGGATTCTCGATTCCTGCCACAATCAGGTGTCCCGGTCCGGTCGGCAGGGACAGAGTGGCTGGCTGCACCGGAAGGGCGCCAGCCCGGCGGAAGGTCCCGCCGCCATCATCCCGGGGTCGCGGGGGGACATCAGCTATCTGGTGGCTCCCGTCCCGGGCCAGGAGGACACCCTGTTCTCCCTGGCCCACGGGGCAGGCCGGAAAATTGCCCGCCAGGAAGCCAAGGACAGGCTCCAGCACCGTCACAGGCGGGGGGATCTGGGCACGACCCCCCTTGGCGGCCGTGTCGTCTGTGGAGACGAGCGGCTGCTGTGGGAGGAGGCGCCGGATTGCTACAAGCCCGCCGCCTCGGTGGTGGCGGCCTTGGTGGAAGCGGGCCTCTGCCGGGTCATTGCCACCCTGGCCCCTGTCGTCACCTTCAAGACCTCCCTGGAACCGGCGGACGAAAGGCGCCGCGCCAGCCATGACCGGCGCGAGCGGCACCAGGCGCGCGCCCTGAAGGAAGGTGGCTGGCGATGATCTGGGTCTTGCTGTCGGCCGGGCGTGGCCCCGGCGAATGCCAGTTGGCGGTGCGCGGCCTGACCACCGCCTTGTGCGCCGAGGCGGCCCAGGCGGGGATCGACGCGGAATTGCTGGAAACCGAGGATGGTCCCCACGGCCCGGTTTCCGCTTTGCTGGCCTTGAAGGGAGGTGAAGCCGAAGCCTTGGCCCGGGACTGGGAAGGAACCGTGCGCTGGACGTGTCCCAGCCCGCTGCGGCCGGGGTGGAAGCGCAAGAACTGGTTCGTCGGCGTCTCCCTCCTGGCCCCACCCCCGGCCGGCCCGGCATGGGACGAACGGGATCTGCGGTTCGACACCTGCCGCGCCTCGGGCCCCGGCGGACAACATGTCAACAAGACCAATTCCGCCGTCAGGGTCACCCATCTCAAGACCGGACTCACCGCCTTCGCCCAGGAGGAGCGAAGCCAGCACCGGAACAAGGCCCTCGCCGTGGCCCGGCTTGCCGCCCAATTGGCCGAACGGGACGAAAAGGTCAAGGCCTCCGCCAACCAGGACCGCCGCAATCGCCATGACCAGTTGGAGCGGGGAGGCGAGCGGCGCGTCTATGCCGGGCCTGACTTCCGTCGCATCGGTTGATACCGGCCGCCCTTTGCCATGATCCGTTCGGCGGCCGGCCAGCCCGCGCGGCGCTTGAGCGTCATCGTCTACGCCCGCGCGGCGCTTGAGCGTCATCGTCTACGCCCGCGCGGCGCTTGAGTATCGTCTCGGCCTGACCTGACCCGACGGGTCAGGTCAGGGGCCGGGCGGTATAATATCCGTCTGGGAGCGTCAGCGGGGTGTGGGTCACCTGTTCGATCAGTTCGCCGGCTTCGGCAAGCGCGTCTGTCTGACCAAAGAAGTACACCGTGCCATCCAGAATCCCCAGACGGCGTCCCGGCTCCGCATGTTCCCCTGCCAGATAGAAATGCCATTCAAACATCAACCCGAAGAATATCATCAGGGAAACGGCTTCATGATTGTTCGCCGCGTCGCCAGAATCGACCAGAATAATCCTCTGGCGTGTGATATCCCATCGTTCTCCAGGCGCGAGAAAGATAAAGCTTACCGTATCAATCTCGACATCAAGCGGTAGAGTTGAGTTGTCGAAATGAATCAGAACCCATCCATTCCTCGCGACCCATTTTGAAAGATGGCGGGCCAGAACATAAAGCTCAGATTGACCTCGGCCCGGGTGAAATTGGATATGTCGAGACAAGACGCCATCCATCTCGGCAAGCTGATTCCACCCGCCAATACGCAGGCCAACGGAGATGAGCAAACTCTCCGCTTTCTCCCGAGAAATAAATAAAATTTTATCCCGCGTTGAGCTCATTTTTCAGTCTTTATTTCTGAATTAAGGCGGCGCGGGGTTCCCGGGCATCATCGTGGACCGAATGCCCAGATGGCGACCTGGGGGATGCAAGCACGGGGGAGAGAGGATGACTCCTCGCACGTCACCCTTCGGCTAAAATCGCGTCACGCAACGTGGAAAATTTCTGAACAGCAGAATCATCCCCATCGCTCAATAAATCAAAAAAATATTTCTCCCTGAACTCGTCCGGCCATATATTAATTCCGTCTCCTTCATTCGATATGCGCCATCTTGAGAATATTCTTCCGTCTTTTATTTCAAACAGATCTATTGGCTCTGTCGCTATTACGCCGGAATCATTGACGATCTTTACGAAGAGTCCCTGGCCAAAATGTTTTGAATCCAGATAAAAGCTTAGGCCGTAAACATCGTAGGACTTTCCGACGGTAATATCGTGGCTTGGGTGAAAAGATAGATTGTCAAGAGCGCCGGAGAGGCATCGATTTGATAGGCATCTCACTTTCACAATAACACCGCTTCATTTTGTTGAAATGGATTTCCGCCAAATCAAATTTTTTGATTATTTGTGAAAATGCCGAGCCCCGCTCGGGCCGTCTTGTTTGGCCCGAGTGGACTCGGCTCCGGCGCGGCTCGGGGACGGGCGCGGGTTGTCGCCGTTCATCCCTGATGCCGCTATTTCTTCTCCGGCAGGTTCTTCTCCGGCAGGCTGGCGCGCTCGACTCCCTCGTGGAACGGGATCGGGATGCCGTCGCGGCTGGTGTCGCCGCGGCTGAGGTCCTTCAGCGCCGGATGCAGCCGGGTCAGCGCGCCGAAATTGGCCGCGATCGCCCGCATCAGTTCCTCGACCTCCTCGGCCGGCAGCCGGGTGGTCACCAGCAGCGTCTTCAGCCCCAGCGCCGGCACCTCGGTCTTCTGGCCGTCATAGGTGCCGCCGCGCAGGGTGAAGCGGGCCAGCCACGGCGTCTTGCGCAGATAGGGCTCGATCGCCTTGTCGCGGATCGGCACCAGGGTGGCGCCGCATTCCTCGATCGCCGACTGCACCTCCGGCATCGGGTGGATGCCGGTGAACACCGCCGCGTCGATGTTGCCCTCGCACAATTGCGTCACCTGCTCGGCCAGATCGAGTTCGACCAGCACCGACAGGTCGCCCTGCGAGATTCCCGCCGCCTCCAGCACCGTTTCCGCCATCATCCGCTGGAACGAGCCGGGCCGGCCGAGATTGACCCGCTTGCCCTTGAGGTCGGCCAGCCGCTCGATCCCCGATCCCGGCCGCGCCGCCACCACCGCCACCTCGCCATGCAGCGCCATCAGCGCCTTGAGGTCGGGCAGGGGGCCGGCCTCGCGGAAGCCTTCCTCCCCCTTCAGCGCCAGCAGCGCCGCCCGCGACTGCACCAGCGCCAGATCGACCTCGCCGTTGCGCAGCGCGGTCAGGTTGGCGGCCGAGCCCGACGACGGCATCACCGCGCAGGTCCGTCCGTGCGGCCGTTCCTTGTTGATCACCCGGCACAGCGCGCCGGCCACCGGGAAATAATAGCCGGTCACCTCGCCGCCGCCGATCACCAGCGGTGCCGGCTCGGCCGCCCGCGCGGCCGGCAGGGGAGCGGACAGGACGGCCAGCGCCAGCACGGCCGCGCCGGCCAGGATCGAACCACGTCGCGACAGAATGCAATCCTCCAGTAGCGGGGGACCGATCATAGCCCGCCCGGTTCCCCCCCGGAAGACCCGATCGCCGCGAAGAGAAACGCCGGGGTTCGACACGCCAGGGACAAGGAAAGGGCGTCAACCGCCCGGTGGCCCCTGGCCGGCGGGAGCGGAGCCCGCCTCCATTCCTTCCGCCGCCGCCGGGATCATGGCGTCGGTGCGGCGAAAATGTGACGGAGATCACAAAAAGGGGTTGCCATCGGGTTTTTGGATTGACACAATCGGCCCTGCCAATAACCGGAGGGAGGAGACCGGTGCGGACCAAGACCATGCTTCCCGCGGCCCTGACCGTGGTCGCGACGATGGCCCTGGCAGTGCCTCAATCGGCCGAAGCCGCCATGCAGTGCGTCACCTATGCCCGTGACGCCAGCGGACTCAATCTCAAGGGCGACGCCTGGCGCTGGTGGGATGCCGCCGCCGGCGTTTACGAACGCGGCACCGCGCCACGCGAAGGGGCGGTGCTGGTGTTCAAGCGCCAGGGACGGATGTCGCACGGCCACGTTTCGGTGGTTCGCCGGACGATCAACAGCCGCGAGGTGCTGGTCGATCACGCCAACTGGGCGCCGCATCGCAGCCCCGGCCGTGGCCAGATCGCCGAATCGGTGCCGGTGATCGACGTTTCCCCCCGCAATGACTGGTCGCAGGTGCGGGTGTTCTACCGTCCCGCCGGTGAACTCGGCACCCGGGTCTACCTGACCCAGGGCTTCGTCTACCGCCCCGGTTCGTCCTCGCGCCGGGCCCTGCTGCCGCAGGCGGCCAGCCTCACCCCCGCCGCCCCGGCGGTGGTCGAGCCGGCCCCCGCTCCGCGCGCCGAGCCGGTCGCGGTCGAGGCCGCCGCCGCCCCGGTCCACCCGGCCGCGACCCTGCCGGTCATCGCCGCCCCGGCCGCGATCGCGGCGCCGGTCAAGGCCGCGCCGCCGGCCCCGGTCAAGACCGCCGCCCCGGCGCCGGCCCCGACTCCGGTGGCGCCCGCCGTGGTCCCCGCCGCCCCCAGCCGGGTCGATGTCTCGCGCTGGGCCGAGCAGGCCTGATCCGTCCCGCCGGACGCCCGCCTGATCCGGCGGGCGTCCCGGCCTTTCCCCCGCCGTCCGTCCCCTCCATCCGCGCCGCGCCGGTTGCCCTGGCGCGGTGATTTTCGCGTCTTCGTTCCGCCCCCGCCGCCGGCCGCCGCCCGGTCCGGCCCGCTTTTCACGCTTTGTGCCTTTGCGAAAACCGGCATTCGCGCTATCTATTACGGCCCGAGTGGGTAGGGTCGGAACGACCCCGTGGGAGAGAATGCCGTCCATGCCTGGTGCTCAGAACCGACCGATCGCCGTCGTTATCGCGGAAAAGAACCCGCTGTTGCAAAGCAGTCTGGTCAAATTGCTGGAAGGCGACGAGCGGTTCGTCATCGCCGGGGTCGCCAATGACGGCCAGCGTTTCCTTGAACTGCTCGACAAGCTGTCGTTCCGCGTCGGCGTGATCGGCTGGGAAATGCCGACGGTCGATGGACGGGGCGTGCTCCAGTCGCTGCGCGGCCGGCCCGAGGCGCCGCGGGTGATCGTCTATACCGGCAGCGCCAATCCCGACGTGCCGCGTCAGGCGATGACCCTGGGCGCCGCCGGGTTCTGTTCCAAGCGCGAACCGCCCGAGCAACTGGTCGACACCATCATCGCGGTGGCCGGCGGGCGGATGGTGTTTCCCTTCATCGACGTCGCCAGCCTCGCCAGCGATCCGCTCGCCGGCCTGACCCCGCGCGAGCGGGAATTGCTGGCCGCGCTGGCCGGCGGCCTGACCAACCAGCAGATGGCGACCCAGCTCGACATCTCGCTCAACACCGTCAAGTTCCACCTGAAGAACCTCTACGACAAGCTGGCGGTCGGCAACCGCGCCCAGGCCGTGGCGTTTTTTCTCAAGGGCCGCGAGCCGCGCTGATCGTCGGCGGTTCGCTTCCGGTTCATCTCGGGTGGGCTATCCTGCGAATTCCGTTTGTGGAGAACCGAAGATGACCCATGACAAAAAGACGCGATTGCTCCACCGCCTGCTGGCGGCTGGGGTGATCCTTCAGTTGCTGCTGAGCCTGGTGATGGTCCACCCCAGCCCGAGCCATGCCGGCAATTTCTTCTTCACCATCCATGAGTTCCTTGGCCTCGCCGTCGCGGCGGTGCTGGTGGCGCACTGGGCCTACATGCTGCCCAAGTACCGCGCCACCCCCTATTACCTGTTCCCCTGGACCAAGGCCGAGGACCGCGCCGCCCTGATCGCCGACGCCAAGGCCACCCTTGAGTCGCTGCGTGCGCGCAAGCTGCCCGAATCCGACGTCCCCACCCCGCTGGTCGGCGCGGTGCAGGGCATCGGCCTGATCGCCGCCAGCGCGATGGCGGTGACCGGCGTGCTGATGTTCCTCTTCGCCGGTCCTGACGGGCTCGGCCTGATCGGCGGCCTCGCCAAGGGGATCCACGAACTGGTCGCCCCGGTGCTGTGGACCTACCTGATCATCCACGTCGCCGCCGGGGTGCTGCATCAGGCGTTCGGGGCCCCGCTGCTCTCGCAGATGTTCATCAACAAGGACTGACCCGCCGGCCGGTTCCCCGCGCGGGAACCGGCCTCGGCTCCGGTCGTGACGCCCCCGGCCGGGGGCCGGGAGGCTGCCCGGCCCCCGGTTGTCGTCTCCGCCTCCCGCCCTCCCCGATTGTGAGCGGATCCATTGGCCCGCCCCCCCCGGCGACGCTAGCCTGGGACCCTGGTCGCGGCAGGGAGTGCGCAGCGGATGGCGGTTCGGGTCCGGTTCTGGGGGGTGCGGGGCTGTGTCCCCAGTCCAGCGGCCGATCATCTCGGCTATGGCGGCAACACCTCCTGCTTCGCCGTCACCATCGGCTCTCGGCTGGTGATCTTCGACGCCGGCACCGGCCTGCGCCCGCTTGGCGCCGCCATCGCCGCCCACGGCCCGGCCGAGGCCGACCTGTTCCTGTCGCATTATCATTGGGACCACATCGCCGGCCTGCCGTTCTTCGCCCCCGGCTACGATCCGTCCTTTCGCCTGCGGATCCACGGCCCCCGCCTCGACGGCGATTGCGGGCCGCTGGCGGCGCTGGCCCGCCAGATGGAGCCGCCCAATTTCCCGGTCACGCTGGGGCGGATGGGCGGCATCGCCGCGATCGAGGAGTTCGAGATCGGCACCACCCTGACCCCCGCCCCCGGCCTGCGGATCGTCACCGCGCCGCTCAACCATCCCGGCGGCGCCTGCGGCTACCGGCTGGAGGCCGAGGGCCACGTCATCGCCGTCGTCACCGACACCGAACACCGCCCCGGCGCCCCCGATCCCGCGGTGCTGGCCCTGATCGCCGGCGCCGACCTGATGCTCTACGACGCCACCTACGACGATGACGGTTTCAGCGACCGCGTCGGCTGGGGCCATTCCACCTGGCAGGAAGCCATCCGGCTGGCCCGCGCCGCCGGAGTCCGCCGGCTGGTGCTGGTCCATCACGATCCCGACCGCGACGACCGCGCCCTCGACGCCGCCGCCGCTGCCGCCGCCGCCCAATGGGACGGCGCCGCTTTCGCCCGCGAGGGAACCGAAATCATCCTCGACTGAGGCACGCGTCCGGCAACGAATGACGCGGGCTCTGCCCGCGGACCCGCCGGGGCGATGCCCCGGACCCCCTTCTTTTTTGTTACATCGCGGATTGGCGGGCGGCAGCCCGCCTAACCTTCGGATCAGGCGGCGGGAAGGTCGATCCAGAACACGCTGCCCTGGCCGGGGACGCTTTCGACTCCGACCCGTCCGTTCATCGCCTCGACGATGCGGCGGGTCAGGGCGAGGCCGATGCCGGTGCCCTCGGTGCGGGTATATTCGGCGCCGAGGCGGTTGAACGGGGTGAACAGTTCGGCCAGCCGTTCCGGCGGGATGCCGCAGCCGGTGTCGATCACCCGCAGCCGCAGCCGGTCGGGGGCGAGGGCGCGGGTTTCCAGCCGGACCCGGCCGCCGGGATGGTTGTATTTGACCGCGTTGGACAGCAGGTTGACCAGCGCCTGCTTCAGCCGGGTCGGATCGGCCAGCACCGCCGGGGTGTCGGCGGCGATGCCCTGTTCGATCGCGACCTGCCGCCGCTCCGCCTCGGGGCCGATCAGTTCGAGGCAGTCGCGCACCGGTTCGTCGAGGCCGATCGGTTGCAGCGTCAGATCGATCTGGCCGGATTCGATCCGGGCGAGGTCGAGGATCTCGCTGATCAGGTCGAGCAGATGGCGCCCGGCCGAATGGATCGCCCCGACCCGGTCGCGCTGGGGCGCGGTCAGCTCGGGATCCATCTCGATGAACTGGGAAAAGCCGAGGATGGCGTTGAGCGGGGTGCGCAGCTCGTGGCTCATATGGGCGAGGAAGGCCGATTTGGCCCGGCTGGCCTGCTCGGCGGCGTCGAGCGCGTCGCGCAACTCGCGCTGGTGGGTCAGTTCGGGGGTGTAGTCGCTGAAGATGTTGAAGCGGAATTGCGGCCTTCCGTGGCTGTCGAACACGCTGCCCATGTGGCCGAGCGAGGTGAAGCGCGAGCCGTCGGCGCGGCGGATGTCGAGCAGGCCGCACCATTCGCTGCCGTCGCCTTCCTCGGCCCCGATCGACACCAGATCGGGCGGGGCGGGGTGGACCAGCCCGTGCGGCCGGCCGATCACCGCCTCGCGCCGGTAGCCGGTCAGCCGCAGGAACGCCTTGTTGACGAAGATCAGCCGCCCCTCGGCGTCGGAAATCGCGATGCCCTGGCCGGCGGAATCGAAGATGCGGCGGAACAGGCCAAGGTCGGCATTGGCCTGTTCGCGCTCGGTGACGTCGATGATCGCCCCGACCGCGCGCACCGCCGCGCCCCGGGCGTCATGGAACACCCGCGCCCGCATCAGGACGTGGCGGATCTCGCCGTCGGGGCGGCGCAGGCGGAAGGTGGCCTCGCCCTCGCCGGTCTCGCGGGTGTGGCGGCGGAAAGCCTCGAACGCCGCCCGGTCGTCGGGGTCGAGCAGGTTGGTCAGGAACGGATCGAGTTCGGGGACATAGCTGGCCGGATCGCGCCCGACGATGGCAAAGGCGGTGTCGGACCAGATGATCCGTCCGGTGACCAGATCGAAATCCCAACTGCCCAGCCCGGTCAGACGCTGCGCCTCCTCCAGCCGCAGCCGGGTTTCCCACGCCTGATCGCGGATGCGGTACAGCTCGCTGCTGTCGCTGACCACCGCGACGTAATGGGTCAGGCGGCGGCGGCGGTCGCGGATCGCGCTGATCGAGGCCAGCAGCGGACGCTCGCCGCCGCCGCGATGGCGGATCCAGATCTCGCCGCGCCAGCCGCCCGGGCCGCGCAGGCTGGCCAGGATCCGGGCGTAGAACCCCTGGCTGTGGCGGGCCGCGCGCAGGATCTGGAGCGACTGGCCGGGCAGCTCGGCCGGGTCATGGCCGGTGATCCGGGCGAAGCCGGGATTGGCGGCGATGATCCGCCCGGTCAGGTCGGTCACCACGATGCCGTCATGCGACTGCTCGAAGATCTGCAACACCACCCGCCGGCTGCGCTCGGTCCAGCCATGGAACAGATGGAGGAAGGCCAGCACGGTTGCGGCCAGACCGGTGAAGCCGATGGCGTAGAGCACCGCCTGCCGGGTCCAGCCCGACAGGAATTCGCTCGGCGCCCGCCCGATCACCAGCACATAGGGCAGCCGGTCGAGCTTGCGGTAGACGAACTGCCGCCGGATTCCGTCGAGCGGGGAGGGGAATTCCAGCACCCCCTCGGTGCTGCCGGCGGCGAGGGCGGCGACCAGTTCGGGACAATCGATCCGCTGCCCCAGCCGTTCCGGCAAGGCCGGCAGCCGGGCGAGGAAGTTCATCTCGGTGTCGAACAGGGTGATGGTGCCGGCCCGGCCGACATCGAGGGTGGCGAACAGCGCCTGGAAATACTCCGCCCGCAGGCTGGACAGGGCGACGCCGAGAAAATGGCCGTTCGGGGCGACGACCGGGCGGGCCAGCGAGATCTGCCATTGGCCGCTGAAGCGCGAGCGGATCGGCGGCGAGGCGATCAGCCCGGACTCGGGATGGTCGCGCAGATACTGGAAATAGGGCCGGTCGCCGATCAGCACCCGGGCGGACACCAGGGGCTCGCGCCCGGTGAACACCTCAAGCCCGCGGGCGTCGGTCACCCGCAGCCCGTCCTCGCGCACCTCGGGGACGAAATCGGCCCAGGCCTGGAGGATCGCCCGCGCCTGACGCGGGTCGGTCCGTCCCGGCGCGGCCAGGATCGGGGCGAAATCGAGCGCGGTGTGGTTGAGCACCACCTCGATCTTTTCGGTCGAGGACAGGATGTGCCGTTCCAGCAGCCGGGTCAGATTGTCGGAATCCCGCCGGGCGATCTCGTAGTTCTGGTGATAAGAACGGACCAGATCATGCGCCAGCAGCCCACCGAAGCCCGTCAGCATCAGAAGAATGCAAATCGCCGAGGCGCCAACCCGCCAATCACGGTGGTATATGCTTGGGATGTATCGCAATTTCGTAGGTTTGACGGCGAGGGCGGTCCGCGGGGAGGGGTGGGATCAACCTAAGGGTGCAATGTACGCTATCATCTTTCCATTCCGTCAACAACGCGGGAAATTCGTCCGTTCCCGGATCGATCCTGTGGCATAAGGACGCTCCACTCCAGGGGAACCGAGACGGCATGATTCGCTTTGAGTCCATCAGCAAACAGAACAGCCACCGGATTCTGTTCTTCGAGGCCTCGGCCGTGCTCAATCGGGGCGAGAAGGTCGGGCTGGTCGGCCCCAACGGCGCCGGCAAGACCACCCTGTTCCGGATGATCGCCGGCGACGAGGCCCCCGATGACGGCCAGGTCTCGATCGAGAAGCAGGTGACGATCGGCTATTTCAATCAGGAGGTCGGCGAGATGTCCGGCCGCAGCGCGGTGGCCGAGGTGATGGACGGGGCCGGGCCGGTCAGCGCGGTGGCAACCGAGCTGGCGGCGCTGGAGGCGGCGATGGCCGATCCCGACCGCGCCGACGAGATGGAAAGCATCGTCGAACGCTATGGCGAGGTTCAGGCCCGGTTCGAGGAACTGGGCGGCTACGAGCTGGAGGGCCGGGCGCGCGAGGTGCTGGCCGGGCTCAGCTTCAGCCAGGAAATGATGGAGATGGATGTCGGCCGGCTGTCGGGCGGCTGGAAGATGCGGGTGGCGCTGGGGCGGATCCTGCTGATGCGGCCGGACGCGATGCTGCTCGACGAGCCGAGCAACCACCTCGACCTCGAAAGCCTGATCTGGCTGGAGGAGTTCCTCAAGGGCTATGACGGCGCGCTGCTGATGACCTCGCACGACCGCGAGTTCCTCAACCGGATCGTCACCAAGATCATCGAGATCGACGGTGGCACCCTCAACAGCTATGCCGGCGATTACGAATTCTACGAGCGGCAGCGGGCGCTGAACGAGAAGCAGCAGCAGGCCCAGTTCGACCGGCAACAGGCGATGCTGGCCAAGGAGATCAAGTTCATCGAGCGGTTCAAGGCGCGGGCCTCGCACGCCGCCCAGGTGCAGAGCCGGGTCAAGAAGCTCGACAAGATCGAACGGTTCGAGCCGCCGCGCCGCCGCCAGACGGTGGCGTTCGACTTCCCGCCGGCGCCGCGCTCGGGCGAGGACGTGGCGGTGCTGCGCGAGGTCCACAAGGGCTATGGCAGCCGGCGGATCTATCAGGGGCTCGATTTCAAGATCCGCCGCCGCGAACGCTGGTGCGTGCTCGGGGTCAACGGCGCCGGCAAATCGACCCTGCTGAAGCTGGTGGCCGGCGCGGCCGAGCCCGACCAGGGCAGTGTGACGATCGGCGGCAGCGTGCGGATGGGCTATTTCTCGCAGCATGCGATGGACCTGCTCGACGGCGACGCCACCGTGTTCGAATCGCTGGAATCCTCGTTTCCGCAGGCCAACCAGGGTTCGTTGCGGGCGCTGGCCGGCTGCTTCGGCTTTTCCGGCGACGATGTCGAGAAGAAATGCCGGGTGCTGTCGGGCGGCGAGAAGGCCCGGCTGGTGATGGCGACGATGCTGTACAACCCGCCGAACTTCCTGGTGCTCGACGAGCCGACCAACCATCTCGACCTCGACACCAAGGAAATGCTGATCCGGGCGCTGGCCGAGTATGACGGCACCATGCTGTTCGTGTCGCACGACCGCCATTTCCTGGCGACTTTGTCGAACCGGGTGCTGGAACTGACCCCGGACGGGGTGCATCAATATGACGGCGGCTACAGCGAATACGTCGCCCGCACCGGCCAGGAAGCCCCCGGCCTGCATCCCTGAGGCTTATGCCGATGAGCGAAGAGGACGACATCACCCTGGCCCCGGTGGCGGCGGGAGAGTGGCCAGCGTTCAAACGGGCGTTGCAGGCCGCCTTCGCCCCGGCGGCGATCGCGGCATTCGGCCCGCTGGACGAGCCGATTCCGTCCGACGCTGACCTCGACGGCGCGCGGGCGGCGCCGGGCGCCGAGGCGCTGCACATCCGCCAGGGCGGCGCCCTGGTCGGCGGCGCGGTGGTCGGCATCGACGTGACGACGCGGCACAACACGCTGGATTTCTTCTTCATCACCCCGGCGGCGCATGACCGGGGCCTGGGTCTGGCGGCGTGGCGGGCGATCGAGCGGCGCTATCCGCAGACCCGGGTGTGGCGGACCCACACCCCCTATTTCGAGAAGCGGAACATCCACTTCTACGTCAACAAATGCGGTTTCCGGATCGTGGCGTTCTACAACGCCCATCACCCGGACCCCCACCGCCCCGACGGCGACGATCCGCCCGGCCTCGACGAGGCGTTCCTGTTCGAAAAGATCATGTGACGGGGTGGCCACGGCGCTTCTTCTCCCGCCGCCAAAGCGCCCCTCACCCTGAGATGAGGCAGGGCTGCCGCCCCGCACCCTGCCGGGAGGCGCCGCCTCCCGACCTCCGGTTTTTTCTTCAATCACTCGGGGGATGACGGAGTCGTTCCTGTTCCGCCCGCAGCTTCGCCGCCCGCTCGCTCCAGCCCAGCCTCTCCGCCGCCGTCGCCGCGCGGTCAAACACCGCCAGTGCCGCTTCGGTCTCACCGCGCGCCGCCAGAACCTGACCGAACAGCGATCCCACCTCGACTAGGCCCGTCGCGACCCCGGTCTTCTGCACTAGGGCGAAACTCTCGGCCAGATCGTCGTGGATCGCCTCTGCATTGCCCTCGGTCAGGCCGTTTTTCTTCATTAAAAGTCGGGCCCGATTGAATCGGACATTGGAGAGGCCGTCTATGTATCCTAGCCGCTGATAGACCGGCAGTTCTTCCTCCTGGCGGATCTTCAACGCGGCATCGAGCTCGCCGCGGGCCTGAAGGATGTCGGCGATCTGGCCCATCGTCACCGCGCGCTCCCGCACGGCGCCGAGGCGCTCAAACGCCGGAAGCATCTCCTCCTGGCGGATCTTCAGCGAGGCATCGAGCTCGCCGCGGGCCTGAAGGATGTCGGCGATCTTGCTCATCGTCACCGCGCGCTCCCGCACGTCGCCGAGGCGGTCAAACGCCGGGAGCATTTCCTCCTGGCGGATCTTCAGCGCGGCATCGAACTCGCCGCGGGCCTGAAGGATGTCGGCGATCTTGCCCCTCGTCACCGCGCGCTCCCGCACGTCGCCGAGGCGGTCATAGACCGGCAGTTCTTCCTCCTGACGGATCTTGAGGGCGGCATCGAGCTCGCCGCGGGCCTGAAGGATGTCGGCGATCCGGCCCATCGTCACCGCGCGCTCCCGCACGTCGCCGAGGCGGTCATAGACCGGCAGTTCTTCCTCCTGGCGGATCTTGAGGGCGGCATCGAGCTCGCCGCGGGCCTGAAGGATGTCGGCGATCCGGCCCATCGTCACCGCGCGCTCCCGCACGTCGCCGAGGCGGTCATAGACCGGCAGTTGTTCCTCCTGGCGGATCTTCAGCGCGGCATCGAGCTCGCCGCGGGCCTGAAGGATGTCGGCGATCTTGCCCATCGTCACCGCGCGCGAGCGCACGTCGCCGAGGCGGTCATAGACCGGCAGTTCTTCCTCCTGGCGGATCTTCAGCGCGGCATCGAATGCGCCGCGGGCCTGAAGGATGTCGGCGATCCGGCCCATCGTCACCGCGCGCTCCCGCACGTCGTCGAGGCGGTCATAGACCGGCAGTTGTTCCTCCTGGCGGATCTTCAGCGCGGCATCGAGCTCGCCGCGGGCCTGAAGGATGTCGGCGATCCGGCCCATCGTCGCTGCCCGCGAGTACTCGTCGTCGAGAGCGGTGAAGGCCGGGACGGCATGGTCCCGCAGGATCGCCAGAGCCGCCTCGTATTCTCCCAACCCGGCCAGCAGATCGGCCTGTTCAAGCCGCAACGCGGCGATCAGGGCGGGGTTGGCGTCGTCGCCGGCCCCGTCGAGATAGGCCTCCAGTTCGGCCAGACGAACCCGCCGCTCCGCTGCGGTGCGGTTGTCGAATTCGGCCCAATGCGGCAGCGGAGCCGATGCTTCCCCCCCGATGGCCGCGCTGGGCGGGACCGGGCTGTCCTCCAGGAAGCGATCGACTCCCGCCCGCCACGACCAGACGTCCGGGGCCAGGGTGGCCAGATCGCGGACCTGGAGCGGACGCAGCCAGAACAGCACCGGCACCGGCACCGCCCGGGCAAAGGCTTCGCGCCGGCGGTTGAGGCCGCGCAGCCGTTCCGCCGTTTCCGTCGCCTGCAACGGATCGAGCCAGCTTTCGAGACCGAACAGTTCGACGCAGCCCGCCCCCGCCGCCGCTGCGACGATCGCCTGTTCCAGGCTCGGCCAGTCGGGATGGTCGGCCGGGTCGGCCCGCAGCCGCCGGGGGGTGGCGCCGCCTTGTTCGATCGCCGCCGCGACCCGGTCGCGGCTGGCGGCATGCTCGAATTCCAGGATGAACAGGCCCCAGCGCCCGCGATGGGCCGCCAGTTCCTTGCCCAGCCGGCGGAAGGCCGACCGCAGCCCGTCCGGCAGATCGGCGCCGGCCTGGAACCAGCGGTCCAGGTCGATCTCCTCCGTCATCGGTCGCTCAGCCCGCCGCCCGCAGGTAGGCGGGCAGCAGGCGGACCACCGGATGGGGCTGGCGCCAGCTCCCGCTGTTGTATTCGAGCAGCGCCCCCCCCTCCACCAGCCGGGTCACCGCCTCGCTGACGCCGAGATTCTGCGGCTGCCGCGCCGCTTCGACCAGGATCGGATAGTCTTCGGCCAGCACCCAGGAGCGATATTCGCTTGCCAGTCGTTGCGCGGCGGCCTCGACGCTGGCCGAGTCGAGTACCGCCCCTTCGGCCTCGATGCAGGCGAAATAGAGCAACCGCAACAGGTCGCGCAGATGGCCGCCGGAAAATTCAATCAACCGGTCGAGGGTTTCTAGCGAATCGAACAGGCGGTAATGGCACCGTTTCAGCACCACCTGGCGCATCGCGGTGAATCCGGCCTCGCGCCGGCTGTTGGCCGCGTCGAACTCGTGGAGCTTGACCATCGGCAGCACCAGCGAATCGAACAGGTCCAGCCGCGCTCCGGACGATTTGAGGGCCATCGGCGCGGTATAGACCGCGATGCAGCGCACCAGCACCAACTGGTTGACCTCTTCGACGAAGAAGCGCCGCCAATCCTCGCCACGGAAACGGTCGGCGCCGTCGATGACGAACAGGATCTCCTGGCCCTTGCCGGCAGCCCGGATCTTGGCGGCGGCATTGGTGATCAGCAGGTTGAGCGCGGCGACGAAATCGCCATAGCTGTTGCGCATCACCGTCCGCAGGGTTTCCCGATAGGAACTGCCGACCTTGACCGAAGTGGTGAAACGGGCCAGCAATTTGGCAATCAGCGGCAGCCCGGCGCCGGCACTGGCCTCGAAATCGATCCCGGCCTTCAATTCGCCCAGTTCTTCATGGGTCAGCACCCGCTCGGCGAACCAGTTCCTCAACCGGTTCAACACCACCGGTTCGACCCCGATCCCCTGCTCCTCCAGCTTGTCGACCAGCTTCTGCGCCACCGCCAGCCAGACATCGCTATAGCGGGCGTCATGCGCGTCGATCAGTTCGAGCAGATCGATCCGCACCACCCAGTAACGGTGCGGATCCTCCAACTCCTGGCACATCCGGCTCAGTTCGGTGCTTTTGCCGCAGCCGACATGGCCGAAGAACAGGACATGCTTGCCCTGGCCCGGCGGCAGGAACCCACCGCTGTGTTTGTCGTAGCCGAAGGTGGCGTGGAAATGGCGGACGAACTTCTCTGCCCGCGCCTCGGCGGTCGGGACGTAGCGGGGATCGCCCGGGGCCAGCGCGTCGCGGTAATCGACCCGGCTGCTGACCGCCAGCAGTGAGGCCGGCGCGGTTTCGAACGCCTCGCGCGGACCCTCGGGAAACAATATGGTCGGATCGATCATCGGCTCACCCTGGCACACACCCCCGGCGACCCTGGGCCGCCCGGTCGGGATCGCCGGTACTCTATCACGGCCGCGTCGGCCGCGCGCGCCGGTTTGCCGTCCTCCGCGATCCACCGACCCCGGAAACGGCGAAGGCCCCAGCGGGATTACCGCTGGGGCCTTCAGAATGGCGCGCCCGGAACGACTCGAACGTCCAACCCTCAGATTCGTAGTCTGATGCTCTATCCAATTGAGCTACGGGCGCCTGTTCCCGCCGAAATGTCCCGGCGAGGTGGCGGAACTTACACAAAGGCCGAGGGGCGCGCAAGCAAAAAAAACCGCGCCCGGACCAAGACGCTCCTACCCCAAACGCTATGGAGTCCTTTGCTCCTTACGTACCACCAATCGAAAAGCGGGCTTGTGGCGACAGGGGCGTTTGCGTAGAATTCGGCCCAAAGTTTCCGGGGGAGCTGGGGGTAGGTTTCGGGCTGCTTCCGGTTCAGCCCCCGGTGGTCTGTGTCCAAACCGGCCAACCTGTAAGGATCTGCTATTCCAATGGCTCTGAACAAGACCCACGCCGTTGCGCTGTGCGCGGCTCTGCTCGCAGGCGGATGCTCCTTCGCCGAGGATTCGCTGTTTCCCGCGACGGACGCGACCGCGGCCAGCAAGGCGGGGAACCGTGGCGGAGCCCCCGGAGCCGCGACGGCCCCGGCCGGCGGCTACGATACCCTGGCGGTCACGCCGGGTTCGGCCACCGGCACCTATGTCGGGGTCAAGGTCGCCGCCTTGCGCAACGACCTCCAGGGTCTTCAGGGCACCCTGGCCCGCCAGAACCAGGCGCTCCAGCAGATCCGCGGCGAGACGGTGCAGGATTCCCAGCGCTATCACGGCACCGTCGCCGCCATCAATGCCCGCCTCCAGGTCGGCACCACCCCGGGCAACCCGATCCTGGCCCAGCAGTGGAACGCCGCCCAGGGCGAACTCGACCGCATTTCCGAGGACATCCTCAAGATGAACCGGCTGGCCAACGAGGTCACCGCTTCCTCGACCATGGCCGGCTATCTGCTCGAATCCGTCCGCGCCGCCCGCCTGCTGTCCGGCGCGGTCGACGAGGACCACCGCCAGCTCAGCGTGCTGGAGGACGAGACCAACCGCACCGTGGTGATGGTCGAGCGTCTGCTGACCGAGCTGACCGACGATGCCGCCCGCCAGCAGCAATATGTCGCCTCGGAAAAGCAGAGCCTCAACACCCTGGCTCTCGGCATCAAGAACGGCGCGCTGTTCAGCGGCAGCCTCAGCTCGGCGCCCTCGATCGCCGGCTTCGTCGAGCCCGCCGCGCCGGCCCGCGCCAGCTATGCCCCGTCCGAGCCGCCGCTGGTGATCATCCGGTTCGACAAGCCCAACGTCAATTACGAGCCGGCGCTGTATGCCGCGGTCAAGAGCGCGCTCGACCGCCGCCCCAACGCCGTGTTCGACATCGTCGCGGTGTCGCCCGACAACGGCAATACCGCCCAGCAGACCCTGGCCGCAGGCAATGCCCGCCGCAACGCCGAATCGGTGCTGCGCTCGCTGACCGCGATGAACATGCCGCCCAACCGGGTCCGGCTCAGCTCCAGCACCAGCCCCAACGCCTCGGCCAACGGCGAGGTCCAGGTCTTCGTCCGCTGAGGACATTCCCACGGATGCGCGGATCAAGTCCGCGCATGACGTGATCCTCCCCACTCAAAAAAATGAGGGGCTTGGGGAGCTGTGCTCCCCAAGCGGGGTGCGGGGCGGCCGCCCCGCCTGCTTTCGCCTCACCCCGCCCGGATCTCGGCGATGAAGCCGCCGACTTCCTGGGCCAGTTGGTCCGACGCCTGTTGCAGGGCGGTGGCGGCATCGGTGACCTGATCCGACATCAGCTTGGTTTCCTCCGCCGCCGCCGAGACATTCTCGACGTTTTCGGCGGCGGTGGCGGTGCCGTGCGCCGCCTGTTCGACCGAGCGGGCGATTTCGCCGGTGGCGGCGCCCTGTTGCTCGACCGCCGCCGCGATCGCCGCCGACACCGCGCTGATGGTCTCGATGGTGGCGGAAATCTGGCGGATCGCCTCGACCGCCGCGCCGGTTTCGCTCTGGATCGCCTCGACCTGGGCGCCGATCTCCTCGGTGGCGCGGGCGGTCTGGTTGGCGAGATGCTTGACCTCGGTCGCCACCACCGCGAAGCCCTTGCCCGCCTCGCCGGCGCGCGCCGCCTCGATGGTGGCGTTCAAGGCCAGCAAATTGGTCTGCGCCGCGATGTCGTTGATCAGCGCCACCACCTCGCCGATCTTCTGCGCCGCGTCGGCCAGCCCGCGCACCATCCGGTCGGTGGCGCCGGCCTGGCTCACCGCGTCGTTGGCGATGCCGACCGCCTGGGTGACCTGACGCGAGATCTCGCCGACCGAGGCCGACAATTGGTGGGTGGCGGCCGACACCGCCTGGACGTGGTTGGTGACCTGATTGGTCATCGCGGTGACGCTGCTGGCCTGGGTCATGGTCTGGCGGGCGTTGCCGGACAGGGTCTGGGCGTTGCCGAGCAGCGAGCCGGCCGAGATCTCGATCAGATCGACCACCCCCTTGACCCGGTCCTCCAGCGAGCCGGCGACGCGGGCGAGGTCGGCGCGGCGGTTTTCCTCGGCCTGGCGGTCATATTCGGCCTTTTCCAGCAGGGCATAGCCGAGCTTGGCCTTCAGCGCCCGCAGCACCGCATGCAGCGGATTGAATTCCTCCATCGCGGCGGTGGGGATCGGGTGGCGCAGATTGCCGCTGGCGATGGCGTCGCAATGGGCCTGGGCCTCGGCGATCGGCCGCCGCACCCCGCGCATCAGCCACAGCGCCAGCACCGTCATCACCGTCACCGCCACCACCAGCGTCGCCAGCATCGCGGCGATCAGCCGGCCGGATTCCTGGGCGGCGGCGGTCTGGAGATCGCGGGCCTCGCGGTTCTGCTGGGCGATCAGGGCTTCGAGTGCCTCGCGCGCGGCCTGATAGCGCGGCGCGATCGAGTCGGTCAGGGCGCGGGCCAGCCCGGTTCCGTCGCCGGCGCGGGCCAGCGCCAGCGCCGGCTGCACCGTGCCCACGCGCAATTGTTCGCGCCGTTCGGTGAAGCGGTCGGCCAGCCGGCGGGATTCGGCCGACATCGGCCGCGCCAGCACCGCGTCCCACAGCCGGGTGGTGGCGGCGATGTTGTCCTCGATCCGGGCGATCCGGCCGGCGACCGGGGGGGTGGTCTGGCCCTGCAATAGGTCGAACGCGGCCTGGGTCAACTGGATGTCGCTGTCCTGCATCCGGCTGGCGAGATCGGCCAGGGTGGCGGCAACCTCGGTGTTGGTGGCCGACACCCGCTCCAGCCGGTCGGCATTGTCGGCGATGCCGAGCGCGCCCAGCCCGCATTCCAGCACCAGCAGCAGCACGGCGATGCCGAGGGTGGTGCCGAGCCGGCCGAGGATGCTGGCGCGCCAGCGGGCGAGGCGGGCGCCGAGCCGGCGTGAGATCACCCGCCCGTCCTCCAGCCGCAGCCCGGCGGCGCGGCCGGTGCGGAACAGGGCGTAGGCGGCATCGGCCTCGGCGATCTGGGCCCGGCTCGGCTTGGCGCGGATCGAGATGAAGCCGACGATGCGGTCATCCTCGACGATCGGGGTGACGTTGGCGCGCACCCAGTAGAAATCGCCGCTCTTGGTGCGGTTCTTGACCAAACCTTCCCACGGCCGGCCGGCCTTGATCGTCCGCCACATGTCGGCGAACGCCTCCTTCGGCATGTCGGGGTGGCGGACCAGATTGTGCGGCGCGCCGATCAGTTCCTCTTCGCTGAAGCCGCTGACGGTGACGAAGGCCTGGTTGACGAACACGATCCGCCCGGAGGGATCGGTCTTTGACACCAGCAGATCGTCGTCGCCGAGTTCGATTTCCCGGGTGGTGACCGGGCCGTTGTCGCGCATCGCGGGGGCCTTTCTGACGGACGGGCGGGAGCGCGCCCAGGCATATTCGTTGGAGATATGTCGTTTCCGTCCGGGACGATCAATGGGGGGCGGCAAAAACGCCGTCCCGCCGGCCCGCAGGAAACCGTGGCGGCGGCGGCCGGCCTCCTGCTATAGCAGGCCGATGAGCGACGTTCAGACTGTCACCGTCACCGCCGACGAGGCCGACCTTCGCCTCGACCGCTGGTTCAAGCGCCATTTCCCCACCGTCGGGCATGGTCTGCTGGAAAAATGGCTGCGCACCGGGCAGGTGCGGGTCGATGGCGGCCGGGTCAAGGCCAATCACCGCCTTGTTGCCGGCCAGAGCGTGCGGGTGCCGCCGCTGCCGGCCGAATCCGCCCCGCCGCCCGCCGCCGCGCCGCGCCCCCCGGTCGATCCGCGCGACGCCCAGGCCCTGCGCGACGCGGTGCTGTACCGCGACGCCGACGTGATCGTGCTCAACAAGCCGGCCGGGCTGGCGGTGCAGGGCGGCACCGGCATGGCCGACCGCCATCTCGACGCGATGCTCGACGCGCTGTGCTTCGAGCTGCCGGAGCGGCCTCGGCTGGTCCACCGCCTCGACAAGGACACCTCGGGGGTGCTGCTGCTCGGCCGCACCGCCCAGGCCGCCGCCAAGCTGACCGCCGCGTTCAAGAGCCGCGCCGCCCGCAAATGCTACTGGGCGCTGGTGGTGGGGGTGCCCAACCCGCGCCAGGGCCGGATCGACGCCCCGCTGGCCAAGCTCGGCGGCAAGGGCATCGAGAAGATGGGAGTGGACGAGGAGGAGGGGCTGCGCGCGGTGACCTATTACCGCGTGGTCGATTCCGCCCTCAAGCGCGCCGCCTGGCTTGAACTGGAGCCGCGCACCGGCCGCACCCACCAACTGCGCGCCCATTGCCTGCTGCTCGGCACCCCGATCCTCGGCGACGGCAAGTATGGCGGCAAGGAGGCGATGATCGAAGGCATCGGCCTGTCGCGCAAGCTGCACCTGCACGCCCGCGCCCTGCGGCTGCCCCATCCCCGCACCGGGGCGCCGTTGCAGGTGATGGCGCCGCTGCCGTCCCATGTCGCCGCCAGCTTCGAGGCGCTCGGGTTCAATGCCGGCGATGCCGGCGCGCCGTTCGTCGCCTTCGACGCCGAGTAGACGCGGGCTCCGCCCGCACCCGTGAGGCAGCCAGCGGCTCCTGGACCTGCTTCGATGGTCGGGCACGGCAAGGACAAGGGAAAGGGATCCAAGGGCCCCCGGCCCTTGGCGGGTGCGGGCAGAGCCCGCTTTTACCCCTTGCCGGCGGCGGCTTTCGCCCCGGCGCGGGCCAGGGCGTCGGCGCGTTCGTTCTCGGGGTGGCCGGCATGGCCGCGCACCCAGTGCCAGTCGATGCGGTGGCGCGCCGCCGCCTCGTCGAGGGCGCGCCACAGATCCTCGTTCTTGACCGGCTTCTTGTCGGCGGTCTTCCAGCCGCGCGCCTTCCAGCCGCGCAGCCACTCGGTCATCCCTTTCTTGACGTATTCGCTATCGGTGTAGAGATCGACCGCGCAGGGGCGGGTCAGCGCGGTCAGCGCCGCCAGCACCGCCTGCATCTCCATCCGGTTGTTGGTGGTCAGCTTCTCGCCGCCCGACAGTTCCTTCTCGGTGCCGCGACAGCGCAGGATCGCCCCCCAGCCGCCCGGGCCGGGATTGCCCGAGCAGGCGCCGTCGGTGTAGATCTCGACCCGATCCTCGCTCATGGCGCGATGCCGTAGCCGCCGGGGCCGGTCAGCCCCTGGTGGAAGCGCAGCTTGCGCAGATATTCGAGCGGGTCCTTGCGCTTGACCAGGGCGCCGGCCGGGGTGTTGAGCCAGTCATAGGCCCGGGTCAGCAGGAAGCGCAGCGCGGCGCCACGCGCCAGCAGCGGCAGGGCGGCCAGTTCGGGCTCGGACAGCGGGCGGCGCTTGCGGTAGGCCCCCAGCATCAGCCGGGCCTTGGTGGCGTTGAAGGCGCCGTCGGTCTCGAAGCACCAGGCGTTGAGGCAGATCGCCAGATCATAGGCCAGGATGTCGGTGCAGGCGAAATAGAAGTCGATCAGCCCCGACACCCGCTCGCCGCCGGCGTCGGTCGGCAGGAAGAACACGTTGTCGGGGAACAGGTCGGCATGGATCAGCCCGACCGGCAGGTCGCTCGGCCAGGAGGCTTCGAGCAGGTCGAGTTCGTCGGCCACCAGCGGGGCGAGGCTGGGGTCGATCTGGCCGGCGCGGGGGCGGATCGCCTCGAACAGCGGCCGCCAGCCGGCCACCGACAGGCTGTTGGGGCGGCGGCCGCCGAAATCGGCCCCCTTCAGATGCATCTCGGCCATCGCCTCACCCAGGGCGGCGCAATGCTCGGGGCGGGGGCGGGCGTGCCACACCCCGGCCAGGAAGCTGACGATGGCGGCGGGGCGGCCGCACAGGCTGCGCAGCGCCCGCCCGTCCCGCCCCGGGATCGGGGTGGGGCAGGCGAGGCCGCGGGCGGCGAGATGCTCCATCAGGCCGAGGAAGAACGGCAGCTCGGCCGGATCGACCCGCTTCTCGTAGAGGGTCAGGATGTAGCTGCCCCGGTCGGTCTGGAGCAGGTAATTGCTGTTCTCGACCCCCTCGGCGATGCCCTTGCAGGACACCACCCGGCCGATATCGTACTCGCGGGCGAAGCTGTCGAGCTCGTCGTCGGGGACCTCGGTGTAGACCGCCATTTGTCGCTTATTCCGGGACCGACAGCGACTGGGGCAGCTTGAAGGTGACCATCTCGGTGGTGACGCGGACCTCCTCGATGGTGACGTCGAACCGCTCGCGGGCGGCGGCGACCACCTCCTCGACCAGCAGCTCGGGGGCCGAGGCGCCGGCGGTGATGCCCAGCCGCTCGACCCCGTCCAGCTCGTCCCAATGCACGTCGGCGGCGCGCTGGACCAGCACCGAGCGGGCGCAGCCGGCCCGGGTGGCGACCTCGACCAGCCGGCTCGAATTCGACGAATTGGGCGAGCCGATCACCATCAGCGCGTCGCAGCGCGGGGCGATGGTCCGCACCGCCGCCTGCCGGTTGGTGGTGGCGTAGCAGATGTCCTCGCGCTTGGGCGAGATGATGCGGGGGAAACGCTGTTGCAGCACCTTGATCACCTCGGCGGCGTCATCGACCGACAGGGTGGTCTGGGTGATGTAGGCCAGCTTCTCGGGGTCGATCGGCTCGACGGTGCGGGCCTCCTCGGGATTGCCGACCAGCAGCACCGCGCCGTCCGGGACCTGGCCGATGGTGCCGATCACCTCGGGGTGGCCGGCATGGCCGATCATGATGATCTGGCGGCCCAGTTCGTGATGCAGCTCGGCCTCGCGATGGACCTTGGTCACCAGCGGACAGGTGGCGTCGAGCGAGGTCAGGCCGCGCCGGCGCGCTTCGAGCGGCACCGTCTTCGGCACGCCGTGGGCGGAGAACACCACCGCCGCGCCGTCGGGCACCTCGTCCAGTTCCTCGACGAACACCGCGCCCTTGCGGGCCAGTTCCTCGACCACGAAGCGGTTGTGGACGATCTCGTGGCGGACATAGACCGGGGCGCCGAATTTCTCGAGCGCGCGCTCGACGATGTGGATGGCGCGATCGACCCCGGCGCAGAAACCGCGCGGGCTGGCCAGCAGCAGGGTCATCGGGCGTTTGGGCTGGGTGGTGTGGTCAGGACTGGTCACTGGGGCTCCCCTCGGCGGGCGTCAAGCCGGCTTGTGCCGGACTGGTGCGTTCACTACAGTCGGGGCGAAGGTTTAACAGATCCTGGTCCGTCGAAGGAAGATTCGGCATGCGCGAACCCGCCGCTCCTTTTCATCTCCCGTCGCCCTGGCGGCTGGTGCCGCCGTCGCCGTGGCGGCTGGTGCCGCTGCTGGCGCTGGTGGCGCTGGCCGGCTGCGCGTCGCTGACCAACAAGAAAGAGCCGCCGCCCTGTCCGCCGGTCTACATCCTGGGCGACACCCAGCACGTCACCAAATACCGCCAGGGCGCCGGCCGCGACCTGACCGACGTTGAACTGGAGGCCGAGGTGGTCGGCTTCAAGGGCGAATGCCATTATGACGACAAGGGGGCGATCGTCGATCTCGGCGTCAGCTTCCAGGTCAAGCGCGGCCCCGGCGCCGCCGGGCGCGATTCCGAACTGAGCTACTTCGTCGCCATTCCCAAATTCTATCCCGCCGAATCGGCCAAGGCGGTGCTGACCACCCCGGTCCATTTCCCCGACGGGGTCGAGACGGTGCGGGTCGATGACGAGGGGGTGACGATGCGGATCCCGGTGCAGAACCGCGAAGTGATCGACCAGTACGAGATCTATGTCGGCTTCCAGACCACCCCGGAACAGCTCGAACTGAACCGCAAGATGCGGCGATGAGCGCCGCCCTGGCCGCCGCCACCGTCGCCGCCGCGCGCGAGGCGGTGGCGACGCGGGGCCGGCCCCGGCTGCTGCTGTCGGGCAGCCTCGATCCGGCGCTGGCCCGCGCCGTCGTCGCCGCCTTTCCGCCGCTGCCCGGTCTGGTCGAGACGCTGGCGCCCGATCCGCTGCTGATCGAGGACCTGCTCGGCCGGCTCGACGAGGATTTCGCCGCCCTGGTGGTGCAGACCCCCGACCCGTTCGGCGCCTGCCGTCCCCTCGACGCGCTGGCGGCGGTCTGCCGCGTGTTCGGGGTGGCGCTGATCGTGGTGGTGGCGGAAAAGCGGCTGCTTGAGCGCGACGGGCCGCCGCCGGCCGATCTGCTGGTGGTGGCCGAGGATTCCGCGTTGCCGGACGGGGCCACGGCAGAGCAGCTGGCCGAGGCGACCGGGGCGTTGGTGGCCGCGCTGCGCCGGATCCCCGGCCTGCGCGTCGTCACCCGCGCGCCGTTCGGCACCGTCGCGGTTCATCTCGGCGACGACCGCTCGGCCGATGCGGTGGCGCCGGCTATCGTCGGGCTCGCCGCGACTCCGTTGCGGCGGCTGTGGCCGGAATGGAGCGAACTCGACCCGGTGCTGGCGCTGCGCCTGACCGCGCTCGGGCCGCTGCCCGATCTGACCCCGCTGCGGCGGTGATCGTCTGGTCGCGGGCTCTGCCCGCACCCGCCAAGGGCCGCAAGGCCCTTGGAACCCGTTCCTTGTCCTTCGCGCGGCCAGCGCCCGCGCTCACTCCCCGGCGCGGGCGAGGCGGTTGCGGCCGGCCTGTTTGGCCTGATACAGCGCCTGATCGGCCCGGCGCAGCAGCGATTCCATGCCCTCGCCGGCGACATGGGCGGCCAGACCGGCCGACAGGGTGAGCTGGCCCAGGCTTTCGCCGGTGCGGCGGTTGGTCAGGGTGCGGGTGGCGACCCGCTGCCGCAGCGCCTCGACCAGGGCGGTGGCGTCGGCGAGGTCGGTGTCGGGCAGGATCAGGGCGAATTCCTCGCCGCCATAGCGGGCGGCGCTGTCGCGCGGGCGCAGCCCGTCGAGCAGCATCCGTCCGATCAGCTTCAGCACCTGATCGCCGAGCGGGTGGCCGTGGCGGTCGTTGAAACGCTTGAAATGATCGAGGTCGATCATCGCGAGGCACAGCGGCCGGCCGCCATACTCGGCCTGACCGACCGCCTGGGCCAGGGCGGCGTCGAAGCTGCGGCGGTTGGCGAGCTGGGTCAGCGCGTCGGTGGCGGCGTCGGCCTCCAGCGCCCCCAGCGCCTCGCGCAGCCGGGCCAGTTCGCGGGCCGAGGCGGCAAGGTCCTGTTCCAGCCGGCGGCTGGTGGCGGCGGCGGCGCGGCTTTCGGTCCGCAGGATTTCGGCCAGTTCGGCCAGCAGGGCGGGCGAGGGCGGCGGGTCGAGCCGGGCGGCGGCGGCCTCGATCGCGGCGGCATGGCCGGCGGTGCCGGTGACGGCGGTGGCGGCGGTCTCGCCCAGGCGGCGGAAGGTCTCGTCGGCGCGCTGGCTCAGTTCGCGCAGGGCGCCGCGCTCGGGGCCCTGGGCGGCGAAACGCTCGAACAGGGCGTCGTTGACCTCGGGGCCGAAGCCGTCGCCCCGGCGCAGGATCTCGTTGATCGCCTCGGTCAGTTCGGGGTTGCGGCCGCTGACATAGGCGTACCACACCGAAAAGTTTTCCGGCTGGGGCGGGATGTCCTGGCGGGCCATCATGCCGAGCGCGGCATCGGCGCAATGGCGGGCCTGATCAAGCGGGTCGGGTAATCGGGTGTCGGCCAAGGGGGGCCTCGTGACGCGGTCGCGGGGGGGACGGGACAGGGCGGCGGGGCGGGGTCAGTTACACTGGCCGAGCGAGCCCTCCGCACAGATGTGGGTACCGTCGATCCATTTCGCTCCCGACAAATCGGCGCCGAGCAGTTCGGCGGCGGAAATCTTCGCGCCGCTGAGGTCGGCGCCGCGCAGGGTGGCGTGGAAGAAGCGGGCCCGGCGCAGGTCGGCCCCGGCCAGCGAGGCGCCGTCGAGATCGGCCTTGGTGAAATCGGCGTCGCTGAACACCCCGCCATCGAGGCGGGCGCCGCGCAGTTTGGCGCTGACGAAGCGGACCCGGTAGCCATCGGCGCGGGTCAGGTCGGCTCCCGACAGGTCGGCGCGCTGGAAGCTGGTCTCGCGCAGGCGGGCGCCGGTCAGGCGGTGGCCGACGAAGCCGCGCCCGTCCATGTAGCAGCGTTGCCAGTCCACCCCCGGCGCGGCCGGGGTGGTGCAGTCGGCCGCCAGGGCCGGCGCGGCGGCCAGCGCCAGCAGCAAAGCGGCGGCGAACGCCACCCTCACCAATGCATCCACCCGCCCAGCCACAGCCAGGCGACGGCGATCGCCATCGTCACCAGGGTCAGCGGCACCCCGGCGCGGGCGAAATCGCCGAAGGACAGCCGGGCGCCGACGCTGGCGGCGCGCTCGGCGACGATGATGTTGGCGAGGCTGCCGACCAGCAGGAAATTGCCGGCCAGGGTGGTCAGCAGGGCCAGCCCGGTCAGGGCGCCGGGGTCGGGGGTGTGCCACACCGACAGGATCAGCATCACCGCCGGGACGTTGCCGATCGAGTTCGAGGCGGCCAGCGCCAGCGGCAGCATCGAGCCCAGCGTGTCGGGGAACAGGCCGCGCTCGGCCAGATCCTCGACCCACTGGCGGGCGAGGTCGGTGTCGGCAAAGGCACCGGTGACGACGAACAGGCAGGCGAACAGCAGCAGCAGGTGCCAATCGACCGAGCCGATCATCTCGCGCGACGACATCCGCCGGCTGGCCAGCAGCAGGCCGGCGATCACCATCGCCCCCACCTCGCGCGGCAGCGGGGCGGCGAACAGCAGGGCGAGGCCGGCCAGGGCGCAGACGCCCTTGGCCGCCTGCCAGCGGTGCAGCCGGCGCCCGGGGGCGGCGGCGAGGCCAGCGGGCGGGACCGGGGCGGCGTCGAGTTCGGCCCGCCAGATCCAGGCGATGGCGAGATGGACCACCAGCAGCGACAGCGCCGCCGGCACCGCGCAGGCGGCGAGGAAGTCCCAGAAATCGAGTCCGCCGACCTGTCCGATCAGGATGTTCTGCGGATTGCCGATCAGGGTGGCGGCGCTGCCGGCATTGGCGCCGCCGACCAGCCCGAGCAGATAGGGGCGGGGGTCGAGGCCCCGGCGGCGGATGCCCTCGGCGACGATCGGGGTCATCGCGAAGCAGACCACGTCGTTGGCCAGCACCGCCGACAGGCCGCCGGCGGCGAGGATCACCAGCCCGAGCAGCCGGCGCGGCGAGCCGGTGCCGGAGGCCACCCGGGTGGCGACGGTCTCGTAGACCCCGGCGAGCTGGAACTGGGCCGAGACGATCATCATCGCGAACAGCAGCAGCAGGGTGGGGACGTCGATCGAGCTGCCCATGGCGCGGACGCCGACCTTGCCGGAAACCAG
The DNA here is from genome assembly GCF_042683125.1 of Phaeospirillum tilakii. Lineage (NCBI taxonomy): Bacteria > Pseudomonadati > Pseudomonadota > Alphaproteobacteria > Rhodospirillales > Rhodospirillaceae > Phaeospirillum > Phaeospirillum tilakii. Next base: position 25,003 of record NZ_JBHUIY010000024.1, on the reverse strand, counting down.
CAGGGCGACGACGGCGACCAGGGCGATGCCGGTGCGGTCGATCTTGAGGCCGGGCACGCTGCCGAAGGCCATGCCGAGATAGGTGAGGACGAAGACGGCGATGACGAAGCTATCCATGCCTTGGTTATCGCCCGTCCCTCCGGGACGATCAAGAGGGGTTCGCCACACCCTCCCGTGCCGCCGCCCCCCCCGGTGGCGGGAGAGGGGGGCTGACGGGACGGCATGCCGGCCAGGGCGGCCGCGCTGCTATCCTTGGCTGTGGCACTTCCAGACCAGGACGCCCGGCGCGGCGCGGGAGGGAACGATGGGTGAATTTCTGAGCGGACCTGATTTGTCAGAGGCGATCCGGGAGATCCGGCGCCAGCGGCCGCTGTGTTGCGCGGTGGCCTATTGGGGGCCGCGCGCGCGGAACTATTTCCGGGCGAAGGACCTGACCGGGGTGCGGATCGTCTGCGACCTGGGCGCCAACGGGACCGATCCCAACACCATCGCCGCGCTGATGGCGGCTGGGGCCGAGGTGCGCGACCGGCCGGAATTGCATGCCAAGGTCTATCTCGGGGGCGGCAAGGCGATCGTTGCTTCGGCCAACGCCTCGGCGCGCGGCCTGGAGGAGGGGGGCTTCGCCGCCAGGATCGAAGCCGGGGTACGGCTGACCGAGTTCGCCGAGGTCACGGCGTGGTTCGAGCAGGTTTTCGACGATTCGCGCCGTGTCGGCCCGGAGCTGATCGCGAACGAGAAGGCCCGGCGGAGCCTTTTGCCCGCGGCGGCTCCCACCAAGGCGCTTCCCTTTGGCCGGTATCAGATTCCGCCCGATTTTCCGGAATGTCCGATGTTCTGTTGGTATGACGGGAGAGAGGAGGGGAGGAAAGACAGGACGGGCGAACGCGCTGGCAATTTTTCAGAGGAGGCGGTGCGGGATTTTTTCGGCGAATACCCCCCTGAATACATCTCTGCATTAGCCAATCGCCTTGACATTGATACAATTCCTTTTAACGATTTTCACAACGCCATTCAGTTTAAGTCTGGCTCTTTTCTTTGGCTTGTTAAGGATGGTGACGAAATATCAGGCAATGATTGTTTCTTTTCACATAGTTTACCGGGATGCTTTATTTTTCCGAAAGCGAAATTATTCAATGGTGAGTGGACTGATGCTCTTTACTCCGTCGAGAACCGGGGGCTTGATCCCTGGGACGCCACCGACCCGATTTTTCGGGCGGCCTTGCTGAAAGTTCTGGGGACGGATGAATTCAAACCGCTGATTTCGGATTATGACGGTCCGTGGGGTACCGTTGAAAGACTGGCCCTGGTCAAGAAACTGTGGCCGGCGGTGCAGAAGGAGTATCTGCGGCCGACCGCCTGATGACGGCGCGCCCGCCCCCCCCTTGTTAAAAACAAAGGGGGTCCGGGGCATCGCCCCGGTTGGGTTTGGGCGAAAGCCCAATGAGACCCACCCGGGGCGCCAGACGTTCACGACAGTCGTTTTTCGGCCTGGATCTGGGCTTCGGCCAGCCTTTGGGCGATCAGGGCGTCGTGATCTCCGCGTCTGGTATCCTCGGCGTCCTTTTCGCGGCTGAGGATATAGCCGACCGGATTGTAATGCCGGGCCGGCCGGCGGTTGAGGCGGAGGCGGCCGGCGGTGATTCGTCCGGCGGCGTGCAGGGCGGCTTGCAGGCTGGCGAGGATCTCGTCGCGGTTAAGGACGCTGCTCCGGTCATGCAGGCCGAGGATGGGTTTGGTCATGACCGTGTGGTGGCGAAGGAACGAGGTCATCACCCGGAGGGGGGTGCTGTCGAGCGCGGCGGCTTCCTGGAGGATCAGGGGCGCGACCACCTGATCGGACCAGATGTAATCGCTGCGGCGGAGATAGCGGGTGCGTTCGACGAAGGTCTGATAGGCGCTGACGAGGCGTTCCCGCCGCCGCGAGGTGACCAGCACCGGCACGATCAGGTCGTGATGCAGCAGGGCGGGGTGGAGGCGGGGCATGGCGTCGTTGGCCGAACTGATGATGCAGCGGTAGTCGCGGTCCGGGCCGACATGGGTGGGGCAGATGTCGCAGGCGATGCAGCGGCTGACATTCTGGCGGGCGACGTCGAGGCAACTGATTTCGGCCTGATCGCCGAGCTGTTCGCCGAGGCGGTGGATCTCGGCGAGGCCGAGGCCGTCCTGGTCGTCCTGGAGCAGCAGGAACAGCAGCCGGGGCGGGTCGAGGATGGCGGCGCCGCTGCCCAGGAAGCCCAGGACGTTGGCGACGCGTCGTCCCAGTCCCATCGCGGTGTCGAGGCCGTACAGGTCCTTGTGCATGGTGCCGACATCGCCGGCATGGCCGGTGCCGCCATATTGGGCGGTGGTTTCGCTGTCGTTGCCGACGGCCAGCAGGCCCAGCTCCAGCAGGTCGAGCATCTGATAGATCAGGGTGGTTTCCTGGCCGCCATTGCGTTTGGCGCCGACGGCGATGCCGCCATAGAGCTTGCCTTGCAGGGCCTGGCGCAGTTCGGGATCGCGGGCGATGAAGTCGAGCAGGCTTTCGGCGAGGCTGCCGCGATCGCCGAAATAGACCGGACCGGAAATGATCAGGCCGTCGGCGGCCAGAAGATGTTGGCGCAGCGCCTCGCCCTGGCGGAGGTCGCCGTGCGGGGTGAAATATTCGGCCAGGGACAGATGGTCGATGCCGGCGCCGAGGTCCTGCGCCGCCCACAGGGCGGCGGCCAGGGCGACCTCGGAATTGGACAGCCCGACCGTGCCGGCGTTCTTTTGCAGATTGCGGGAGATGGCGGTGAAGTCGAGGCCCTGGGCCCGCCCGGCCTGGAGAAAATTCTCCAGGTGCAGTTCCGACTGCCGGGTGAGGTAGGCCAGCAGCGCCGGCTTGTCGGGACATCGGGCGAGATCCTCGACCAGGGCCTGGCCGCCAGCGCCCCAGCGGGCGTTGCGGAGGCTGGCGGCGATGCCAAGGATGCGCGGGGGGTGATCCGTCATGGCGGTGATCCGTTCTGCTTGAGGTTGAGGGGGCTCCCGTCCGTCAGGCTTCGCGAATGTTGGTGAGGAAGGTGTGGATGTCGCCGCGCAGGTCGTCGGCGTGGCGGCTGACGGTCTCGGCCGAGGTCAGCACCTTGTTGGAGGTCTCGCCGGTCTGCACCGCCGCCTGATTGACGTTGACGATGGTCTGCGACACCTGCCCGGTGCGCTGGGCGGCCTCCTGGATGTTGCGGGCGATTTCCTGGGTGGCGGCGCCCTGTTCCTCGACCGCCGAGGCGATGGCGGTGGTGATTTCGTTGATCGAGGCAATGGTGCCGCCGATGCCCTGGATCGCCTGGACGGCGTCGTTGGTGGCGTCCTGCATCGCCTTGACCTGCTCCGAGATTTCCTCGGTGGCGCGGGCGGTCTGGTTGGCGAGGTTCTTGACCTCGGAGGCGACCACGGCGAAGCCCTTGCCGGCCTCGCCGGCGCGGGCGGCCTCGATCGTCGCGTTCAAGGCCAGCAGGTTGGTCTGGCTGGCGATGGCGCTGATCAGCTGCACCACGTCGCCGATCTTCTGGGCGGCGGAGGACAGGCCCAGCACGGTCTGGTTGGTGCGGTTGGCGGCGGCGACCGCCTCGCCGGCGATCTGGGTCGAGCTGGTGACCTGACGCCCGATCTCGGAGACGGAGGAGGACAGTTCCTCGGTGGCCGAGGCGACGGTCTGGACGTTGGCCGAGGCGGCCTCGGCGGCGACCGCGCCGACCTTGGCCTGTTCGCTGGTTTTCCGGGCGATGCCGGACATGTTTTCCGAGGTCGAGCGCATGTCGGTCGAGGCGTGGCTCAGCCGTTCCAGCGACTGGCCGACCCGGTGCTCGAATTCGACCACGAAGCCTTCGATCGCGTTCTGGCGGCGGATCTTGGCGTCCTGTTCCGCCTGCTGGGCGGCGGCCATCTGGTCGGCGCGCCGCATGTTCTGGCGGAAGACGTCCACCGCCTTGGCCATCGCGCCGGTCTCGTGCGGCCAGTCGGTATAAGGCACGGCGAGGTCGGTGTTGCCCTGGGCCAGGACCTGCATCGATTCGCGCAGGTGGTTGATCGGGCGGCTGATGCTGCGGGCGATCGTCATCACCAGCACCGCGGTGATCAGCATACAGAGGGCGCCGAGCCCGATCATCCACACCAATTGTCCGCGGATGGTCTGGTCGATGTCGTCGATATAGGCGCCGGTGGAGACCACCCAGTGCCAGGGAGCATAGGCGGAGGCATAGAGAACCTTGGGGGTGGGGACGGTCTGGTTGGCGCGGGGGACGACGGTATCGACAAAGCCGCCGCCGGCCTTGGCGGCCTTGATCTCGGCCTCGATCACCCGAAAGCCGTTGGCGTCGGTCCAGTCGATGCGGTTGACGTTGACGTATTTCGGGTTGGGGTGAACCAGGAAAAGGCCGTCCTCGTTGAAGATGACGAAGTAGTCTCCTTCGTCCCACCGCATGCCCCGCACCATCCGCTGGACTTCCTTCTGGGCCTCATCGAGACTCATCCGCCCGGCCTTGACCTGTTCGTCATAGCTCTTGATCGAAGCGATGATGCTTTCGGTCATGTCGTGAATCTTGTCTTTTCTTTCGCTCATCATCGAATGGTATTGCACTGTCGTTTCCAGGCTGACCAATCCAATGATGGTCATGACCAGAAGGGCGGCGATCAGCATCAGCCGCTGGGTAATGCTGAGTACTTTCATGCCGTGACGCTCCGTTGCACATGATTGTGGCCAGGATAGGCGGCGTTGTGTCGGTTGGTTCGGTGGGGACGCGGACTTTTACCTGAAGTTCGTCCATTTTCATGGGCGAGCCCCGTGTGTTCCCTTGCGTTCCGTGTCAGAATTGGTGGCGATTCCTGATGAAAGATTCAAGGAACGGATGCCGTTATGTATATGTCCTTAGTCTTGGGCAAGGTCTATGCCCACAGGCAGATTGTGCCTATGTCGGGCGGTGGTTGCGACGGGATCGGCGCCGGCCTTCCCCCCCCGCCAACCCATGAGGAAGCGAACAGGAAGGGGGTCCGGGGCATCGCCCCGGTTGGGCTTGGGCGAAAGCCCAACCGGCCGGCGCGGGGTTGCTCAGGCCTTGGGCAGATAGGGCAGGATCGGCCGCACCGGGCGTCCGTCGGACCAGACCCCCATGTCGAACGTCAGTTGATCGGCCCGGGCGCCATCGCGGATCACCCGGTCAAGGGCGAACCAGAGGTAGCGCCAGTCGAGATCGTCCTCGCTGCCGACCCCGTCGAGCAGCAGCGCCGCCAGCAGCGGCGGGAAGAAGCTGGTGTCGGTGGTGGCCTGCTCGTGGTTGGCGAACAGGCCTGGGCAGCCGTGGAGGTCGGTCTGGGACAGCACCATCCGCTTGTGCGGGGTGGCGATCCAGCCGAACGGGGTGTCCCACTGGCTCTTGGGGACGATCCAGTCGGAATCGCCGTGCAGGATCGCCACCGGCATGGTCAGGGCGGTGCCGGTGACCTGGAGATCGATGTCGGTCTGGACGCGGCTCCAGGCCTTGCCGAGTTTGCCGGGGAGGGTGGGGGTGGTGCCGCTGGGGATCGGGTCGGCGGTCACCACCTGGAGCGGCAGCAGGTTGGCCGGGGCGCCGTCGGCGGTGACGTACCAGGGCCAGCTCAGGGCGAACAGCCCGCCGAGGGAATGGCCGTAGACGTAGGTATCGACCGCGGCGCCGGGGCCGAAGCCGCAGCGGGCATAGGCGTCGGTGACGCTGGCCAGCGCGTTGCGCAGCCAGCGTTGCTGCGAGGGCACCCCTTCGCCGAACACCTCGTCGAGCAAAGCGGCGACGGTCATCAGGCCGGTGGGGGGAAAGGCGCAGAACCCGGTCTGGAAGTTGGGAAAGAACACGGTGTAGCCCTGCCGGGCGAGGTGAACCAGATGGGCCTCGTAGATCCGGGGCGCGCCCAGCACGAAGCCGTGCAGGAAGATCACCGCCTTGGGCCGGCCGTTGTCGCCGAGGAACGGGGTGGCGGGGCGGTAGACCCGGATGTAGCTGCCGGCCTGACACCGGCCGAAGTCTTCGACGGTGAAGTCGGGCGAGGTGTAGACCGCGCCGTAATCCGGCCGGTCCGGCGGCTTGGGCCGGCAGGGGCCGAACAGGCGGCACAGCCCGGTCTGGGCGAGATAGACCAGCGTCGTGCGCAGAACGGTGGCCAGAATCGACATCCCCGTCGCCTCCCCAAGGGTTCACCAACCATTGGAGGACTGGTTTATAATGTCGTCAAGTTATAGTTTAGACAGGCGGAAATCGATTGCGCTTGCGCCGGGGGTGGGTTTGGGTTAGCCACCAGCCGAAGCCAGATTTTCGGGGAACCAGCATGACCGAACTTTCCGCCTTGGCCGACCGGGTGGACCGGTTGCAGGGCGTTTCCGTCCTGTGTGTCGGCGACGTGATGCTCGACCGCTTCGTCTATGGCTCGGTCGATCGGATCAGCCCCGAGGCGCCGATCCCGGTGCTGCGGATCGAGCGCGAGACGGCGATGCTGGGCGGCGCCGGCAACGTGGTGCGCAATCTGGTCGCGCTCGGCGCCCGTCCGGGCTTCGTCGCGGCGGTCGGCGACGATCCGGCCGGGGCCGAGATCGGCCGGCTGGTCGCCGCCCATGCCGGCATCGATGCCGGGCTGGTGGTCGAGGCGGGCCGCCAGACCACGATCAAGACCCGCTTCTTCGCCTCCAACCAGCAATTGCTGCGCGGCGACCGCGAAAGCCGGGGCGCGGTGGGCGCCGCGACCGGGGCGGCCCTGCTCGACGCGGCGGCGGCCCGGCTGGGCCGCGCCGGGGTGATGGTGCTGTCCGATTACGGCAAGGGGGTGCTGACCGCCGAGGCGGTGGCGGCGCTGATCGCCCGCGCCGCCGCCGCCGGCACCCCGGTGGTGGTCGATCCCAAGGGCAATGATTATTCGGTCTATCGCGGCGCCACGGTGGTCACCCCCAACCGCAAGGAACTGCACGAGGCGACCGGCCTTGCGGTCGACAGCGACGACGAGGTGGTCGCCGCCGCCCGCCGGCTGATCGAGACCTGCGGCATCCACACCGTGCTGGTGACCCGCAGCCAGGACGGGATGACCCTGGTCGAGGGCGGCGGCGCGGTGCATCACCTGCCGGCCGAGGCGCGCGAGGTGTTCGACGTGTCGGGGGCCGGCGACACGGTGGTGGCGACGCTGGCCGCCGCGCTGGCCTCGGGCGCCGGCCTGCCGGAGGCGGCGCGGCTGGCCAATGTCGCCGCCGGGATCGTGGTGGCCAAGGTCGGCACCGCGGTGGCCTATGCCGACGAGCTGGTGAGCGCGCTGCATCACGACGATCTCACCGCCGGCGACACCAAGATCGTTCCCCCCGCCGTCGCCGCCGACCGGGTGGCGCGCTGGCGGGCCAAGGGGTTGAAGGTCGGCTTCACCAACGGCTGTTTCGACCTGCTCCATCCCGGCCATGTCGCGATCCTCACTCAGGCCCGCGCCGCCTGCGACCGGCTGGTGGTCGGGCTCAACAGCGACGCCTCGGTGCAGCGGCTGAAGGGGCCGACCCGGCCGGTCCAGTCCGAGGCGGCGCGGGCCACCGTGCTGTCGTCGCTGGCCCCGGTCGATCTGGTGGTGATCTTCGGCGAGGACACCCCGCTGGCCCTGATCGAGACCCTGCGCCCCGACGTGCTGGTCAAGGGCGCCGATTACACCGTCGCCACCGTGGTCGGCGCCGAGCAGGTGCTGGGCTGGGGCGGCCGGGTCGTGCTGGCCGACCTGATCGAGGGCCAGAGCACCACCAACACCATCCGCCGGATGAAAGCGGGAGAACCGGAATGAGCCTGACCCAACTCGGCCACGCCACGCCGCTGCCGGCCGATCCCGAGACGGCGGTGCTGGAAACGGTGCCCAATCCCCATCCCGGCAGCCTCTATCTGGTCCGCTTCACCGCGCCGGAATTCACCTCGCTGTGCCCGATCACCGGCCAGCCCGACTTCGCCCATCTGGTGATCGATTACGCCCCCGACGCGGCGCTGGTCGAAAGCAAGTCGCTGAAGCTGTTCCTCGGCAGCTTCCGCAATCACGGCGCCTTCCACGAGGATTGTACGGTGGGAATCGCCAAGCGTTTCGTCGCCGCCTGCGTGCCGACCTGGCTGCGGATCGCCGGCTACTGGTATCCGCGCGGCGGGATTCCGATCGACGTGTTCTGGCAGACCGGACCGGCCCCGGCCGGGCTGTGGCTGCCCGATCCCGGGGTGCCGCCCTATCGCGGCCGGGGGTAGAGGCGGGCTCTGCCCGCACCCGCCAAGGGCCGCAAGGCCCTTGGAACCCGTCGATAAAAGGTTCATCGCGGAATTCCGGCGAAGAGAGGCAGGTCGTCATGGCCGGGCTTGACCCGGCCATCCACGTGCCAACTCAGGGCAAGGCGTCAGGCGGCTCCCATGGATGCGCGGATCAAGTCCGCGCATGACGGAAAAAACGGGGGCCGTCCCCCCGCTTGTCCTTGATGAACCATGAAAAGGGGGTACCTTCCTCCTGGAAGGTCCGGGCTTGGTCGGTATCATCGGCGCTCTGAATTTCGGGGAAGAGAGGCAGGTCGTCATGGCCGGACTTGACCCGGCCATCCACGTGCCAACTCAGGGCAAGGCGTCAGGCGGCTCCCATGGATGCGCGGATCAAGTCCGCGCATGACGGAAAGGACGGGGGCCGTCCTCCCGCTCATCCCTGATGAACCATGAAAGGGGGGGGGCACAACCTGGAAGCGTCCGGGCTTGGTCGGTATCATCGGCGCTCTGAATTTCGGGGAAGAGAGGCAGGTCGTCATGGCCGGGCTTGACCCGGCCACCCACGTGCCAACTCAGGGCAAGGCGTCAGGCGGCTCCCATGGATGCGCGGATCAAGTCCGCGCATGACGGAAAGGACGGGGGCCGTCCCCCCCCGCTCATCCTTGATGAACCATGAAAAGGGGGGCACCTTCCTCCTGGAAGGTCCGGGCTTGGTCGGTATCATCGGCGCTCTGAATTTCGGGGAAGAGAGGCAGGTCGTCATGGCCGGGCTTGACCCGGCCATCCACGTGCCAACTCAGGGCAAGGCGTCAGGCGGCTCCCATGGATGCGCGGATCAAGTCCGCGCATGACGGAAAGGACGGGGGCCGTCCCCCCCCGCTCATCCTTGATGAACCATGAAAAGGGGGGCACCTTCCTCCTGGAAGGTCCGGGCTTGGTCGGTATCATCGGCGCTCTGAATTTCGGGGAAGAGAGGCAGGTCGTCATGGCCGGGCTTGACCCGGCCATCCACGTGCCAACTCAGGGCAAGGCGTCAGGCGGCTCCCATGGATGCGCGGATCAAGTCCGCGCATGACGGAAAGGACGGGGGCCGTCCTCCCCCGGCTCATCCCTGATGAACCATGAAAGGGGGGGGCACAACCTGGAAGGGTCCGGGCTTGGTCGGTATCATCGGCGCTCTGAATTTCGGAGAAGTAGAGGCAGGTCATGGCCGGGCTTGACCCGGCCATCCACGTGCCAACTCAGGGCAAGGCGTCAGGCGGCCCCCATGGATGCGCGGATCAAGTCCGCGCATGACGGAAAAAACGGGGGCCGTCCTCCCCCGGCTCATCCTTGATGAACCATAAAAAGGGGGGGCACACCGTCTCGGCATGAACTGCCCGTTGGGTCAGTTCATGCCGAGACGGTTACGCTCAGACGCCGCACGGGCTGGCCGGCCGCCGAACGGATCAGTTCAAAGGGGGGCCGGTATCACAACCTCCTGGAAGGTCCAGGCTTGGTAGGTATCATCGCCGCTCTGGTCGTTCCACTGGATGACGTAATGGTTTTCCTGGACCGAGCGGCCCTGCGGTCCGATGAACCGGTTGGAGTGGAGATTTTGGATCAGCCAGGTCTGGTTGTCCTGCTGAACAAAGTTCCATTGCTGGAAGGAAAGACCTTCGGTGTGATACTGGATCGCCGTCGCGCCATTGTCGGTGCTGCGGTCGCGAATGCAGGCGACTTTCATACTGAACTGGTTGAGCATGATCCAACCGGCCGGCCGATACTGAATGATCGACCACACCTGCGGACTTTCGAGGTCAGGGTGGGAGGAATCCAGCTGGCGGATGGCAAGGCTGGTGTCGTCTCCGCTCCAATTGTCCTCTTTTCCTTCGAGGCCAAGATAGAGCCCGCTCTTGTTGTTGAGGATCCGGACACGGGAAAAGGGCTTGCGAGGGTCAAATGACATCGTCTCCTCCTAAGGGGGTTCCGACCGAAAAAAATTATCAAAAATTGCTTATATTTGCAATTTTTCTCGTTTTTGAATTCTTTCGTTGAAAGATCGCTGCGACGTGAGGTCGGAGGCGGCATGAGTCTGAAGGACGAGATCCGCGCCCAGGCGCAATCGCTGGGCTTCGTCGCGGTGGGGTTCGCCCCGGCCGGCGGCGAGCCGCGCTGGGGCGCGGATCTGGCCGCCTTCGTCGCCGCGGGCCGGCACGGGGCGATGGGCTGGCTGGCCGACAGTGTCGAGCGCCGTTCGGCGCCCTCGGCGCTGTGGCCGGCGGCGCGCAGCGTGATCGTGCTGGCGGCGCGCCATGCCCCGCCCGGGCCGACGCCGGGGCCGGGGCAGGGGGCGATCGCCGCCTATGCCCGGGGGCGCGACTATCACGACCTGATCAAGAAACGGCTGAAGGCGCTGGGGCGCTGGCTGGCGGCGCGGAGCGGGGCCGAGGTGCGGCCCTATTGCGACACCGCGCCGGTGATGGAAAAGCCGCTGGCGGTCCAGGCCGGGTTGGGCTGGCAGGGGCGGCACACCCTGCTGGTGGCGCCGGGGGCGGGGGGCTGGCTGCTGCTGGGCGAGCTGATGACCGATCTGGAGCTGGCGCCCGATCCCCCCGATCCGGGCGGCTGCGGCGCCTGCCGGGCCTGCGTCGCGGCCTGTCCGACCGGGGCGCTGGCGGAAAGCGGGCGGATCGATCCGCGCCGCTGCCTGTCCTATTACACGGTGGAGGGCAACGGTCCGTTGCCCGAACCGCTGCGTCCCGCCCTGGGCAACCGGATCTTCGGCTGTGATGCCTGTCAGGCGGCCTGCCCGTGGGCGCGGCGGGCGGTGGGGCCGGCCGATCCGGCCTTTGCGCCCCGTCCGGAGCTGGTGGCGCCGGACCTGGGCGAGCTGGCCGGACTCGACGATGCCGGGTTCCGCGCCCTGTTCGCCGGCACCCCGGTCAAGCGGGTCGGACGCGACCGTTTCGTTGCCACCGTGCTGGTGGCGATCGCCAACGGCCACCGCCGCGAGCTACGCCCTTTGGTAGAGCGGCTGCGCGACGACCCAGCCGAGCCGGTCCGGGCGATGGCCGATTGGGCCGCCTCAAACCTCGGCGGCGAGGGCGCGGGCGAGCTGTGACAGGGCTTCCTGATGGCGCTCGTTGGAAATAACCGCGAAATTACGGGCAAGTTCCAGGCACATCCGCTGACGCGAATTGAGGTCGCCGCCGCGATCGCCGTCGAGGCCCTCGAAGAAGTAATTGACCGGCACCGACAGGGCCTGACCGATCTCGTAGAGGCGGCCGGCGGAGATGCGGTTGATGCCGCGCTCGTATTTGTGGGCCTGCTGGTACGTCACGCCGATCAGATCGGCCATCTGCTGCTGCGACAAGCCAAGCATGATGCGGCGTTCGCGAATTCTGGCCCCAACATGGCGATCGATATCGTTGGCACGGTTCATAGTCTGATTTGGCCTCATTCTATCCCGTTGCGATTATTTCTTTGGAAATAGTCGCGGGATCCTGTGGTTCTAGACAATACCCACCCCGGAGGAGAGGGTCTCACCCCGGGTTTGGAATAGGCCGATTCCCCGAGGGCGGCAACCCGAAACTACCCTTACTGTGGAAATCCGTAATACCCAGGGGTGTGCGAGGGCCGACAATATGAGCCGGTTTTAATATGGATGCGGCGCAGCATCACACCGGGTCGGCGGCTTCGATCCAGCCGCCGCCCAACACGCGATGATTGTGATAGATCACGCAGGCCTGGCCGGGGGCGACGCCGTATTCGGGCTGGTCGAGCCGGATTTCGGCGTGGCCGCCACCGCCGCGCACCAGCCGGGCCGGGGCGGGCGGGCGGGTCGAACGGACCTTGACGCTGACCTCGGCCTCGGTTTCCGGCCCGCCCAGCCAGTTGAGGCCGGACAGCCGGATCCGCCGCCGCGCCAGCGCCGCGCGCGGGCCGACGATCACCCGGTTGGCCCCGGCGTCGAGCCCCAGCACATAGAGCGGCGGCCCGCCGCCGATCCCCAGCCCGCGCCGCTGGCCGACGGTGAAATGGACGATGCCGGGATGGTGCCCCAGCACCCGGCCGTCCGGATCGACGATCTCGCCCGGCCGCAGGGTTTCGGGGTGGTGGGTGCCGACCAGCCCGACATGGTCGCCGTCGGGGACGAAGCAGATGTCCTGGCTGTCCGGCTTGGCCGCCACCTTGAGGCCGTGGCGGGCGGCAAGGGCGCGGGTCTCGGCCTTGTTGCTCATCCCGCCGAGCGGAAAGCGCAGAAAGTCGAGCTGGTCGCGGGTGGTGGCGAACAGAAAATAGGACTGGTCGCGCCCGGGATCGGCCCCGCGCCACAATTCGGCCCCGTCCGGGCCGGGGCGGCGGCGGACATAGTGTCCGGTCGCCAGCGCGTCGGCGCCGAGGTCGCGCGCCAGCCCGATCAGGTCGCGGAACTTGACGGTGCGGTTGCATTCGACGCAGGGGACCGGGGTCCGCCCGGCGGCATAGCTGGCGGCGAAGGGCAGGATCACGTCGCGGCGGAACTCGGCTTCGAGATCCTGGACGTAATGGGGAATACCGAGCTGGTCGGCGACGGCGCGGGCGTCATGCAGGTCGCGCCCGCCGCAGCAGCCGACCGCCGTGTCGCACGGGTCGTGCAGCCGCAGCGTCACCCCGATCACCTGATAGCCGCGTTCCAGCAGCAGCGCGGCGGTGGCCGAGGAATCGACCCCGCCCGACATCGCCACCACCACCCGGGTCTCGGCCGGCGGCCGGTCCGGGCGGATCGGATCGAGATCGATCTCGTCGAGACTCATCCTGTCTGACCCTGGGTTAAGGTGGGCTCCGCCCACGCCCGCCAGGGGCCGCAAGGCCCCTGGACCCCGTTCCCTTGTCGCGCGCGCCCCCGACCATCAAGGGGTTCCAAGGGCCTTGCGGCCCTTGGCGGGTGTGGGCAGCGCCCCCGTCTTACGGCTTCAGCCGCGCCGCGATCTGCTCGTAGGACTCGACCTGGCCGAGCGGCCCGATCGCGGCGACGGTGGGGGTGGTGGCGAACAGGCGGCGGGCGACCCGGGCGCAATCGTCGGGGGTGACCGCCTCGATGCCGGCAACCACCTCGGCGACGCTGACCGGGCGGCGGTAGATCGCCATCTGGCGGGCCAACTGCTCGCAACGCGACGAGGTGCTTTCAAGGCTCATCAGGATCGAGGCCTTGAGCTGGGCGCGGGCGCGCTGGACCTCGATCTCGCGCACCCCGGCGCCGACCTTGACGATCTCGTCGCACATCACCGGGATCAGTTCGGCCACCTCGTCCTCGCCGGTGCCGGCATAGACGCCGAACAGGCCGCCATCGTCATAGGACGAGGCGAAGGAATAGATGGTGTAGACCAGCCCGCGCTTTTCCCGCACCTCCTGGAACAGCCGGCTCGACATCCCGCCGCCGAGCAGGGTGGACAGCACCGAGGCGGCGTAATAATCCGGGTCCTGATAGGTGACGCCGTCGAAGCCGACCACGATGTGGACCTGTTCGAGGTCGCGTTCCTCGCGGAAATCGCCGCCCCGGTAGCGGGCCGGGTCGGTCGAGGAGGTGCGCGGCGGCGGCAGGGCGGCGAAGGCGCGTTCCGCCGCCGCCACCAGCTTGTCATGGTCGATCCGGCCCGAGGCCGACAGCACCATCGCCGGGGCGGAATAATGGTCGCGCATGTAGCCGAGGATGGTGTCGCGTTCCATCCCGCGCACCACCGCCTCGCTGCCCAGCACGGCGCGGCCGAGCGACTGGTCGGGATAGGCGGTGGCCTGGAAATGGTCGAAGATGATGTCGTCGGGGGTGTCGATCGCCTGATTGATCTCCTGCACCACCACCGCCTGCTCGCGCGCCAGCTCCTCGGGGTCGAGGGTCGAGTGCTGGAGGATGTCGGCGATGATGTCGAGGGCGAGGCCGGCGTCCTCCTTCAGCACCTTGGCGTAATAGGCGGTGTGGTCGCGGGCGGTGTAGGCGTTGAGATGGCCGCCGACCGCGTCCATCTCCTCGGCGATGTCGAGCGCGCTGCGCCGCTCGGTGCCCTTGAAGGCCATGTGTTCGAGCAGGTGCGACACGCCGTTGACCGCCACCGGCTCGTGGCGGGTGCCGGCCTCGACCCACACCCCGAGCGACACCGTCTCGACCGTCTCCATCGGATCGGTGACGACGCGCAGACCCGACGCGAGGCGGGTTTCCCGGATCGCCTCGCTCATGCGCGGTTGCGCCCGGCGAAGGCGCGGACCACGCTTTTCAGCGCCTCGGCGTCGTTGGCGACCGGCTCGACCCGCTCCGGCCGCGCGAACAGGTCGGCGAGATGGGGCGGCAGGCCGGGGCGGGCGCCGGTGGCGCGCTCGACCGCGTCGGGGAACTTGGCGGGATGGGCGGTGGCCAGCGCCACCAGCGGCAGCCCGTCCGGCACCTCGGCCCGCAGCGCGGCGGCGACGCCGATCGCCGAATGGGGGTCGAAGGTCTCGCCGGTGGTCTCCTTCAGCCGGCGCATCGCCGCCAGGGTCGCCGCGTCGTCGAGCCGGTCGGCCGAGAACACCGCGCGCATCGCCTGCCACGCCGTTTCGGGCAGGGTCATCGCCCCGCTCTGGCGGAAGGTGGCCATCAAGTCGGCCACCGCCGCGCCGCCACCGGGGACGGTCAGCGCCATCAGCCGTTCGAAATTGCTGGAAACCTGGATGTCCATGCTGGGAGACAAGGTGGGGACGACGCCGCTGGTCCGCATCACCCCGCTGGCGAAAAAGCGGGTGAGGATGTCGTTGCTGTTGGACGCCACCACCAGCCGCTCGACCGGCAGGCCCATCAGCCGGGCGGCATAGCCGGCGAAGACGTTGCCGAAATTGCCGGTCGGCACCGAGAAGCCGACCGGACGGTCGGGGGCGCCCAGCGCCAGCGCCGCCCAGAAATAATAGACGATCTGGGCCATCACCCGGGCCCAGTTGATCGAATTGACCGCCGAGAGATGGACCTCGTCGCGGAAGGCGTGGTCGGCGAACAGCGCCTTGACCAGATCCTGGCAGTCATCGAAGGTGCCGGCGACGGCGAGGTTGCGGACGTTGCCGGACAGCACGGTGGTCATCTGCCGCCGCTGCACCTCGGACACCCGTCCCTGGGGGTGGAGGATCAGGATATCGACGGCGGCACGGTCGCGGCAGGATTCGATCGCGGCCGAGCCGGTATCGCCCGAGGTGGCGCCGACGATGGTGACGCGGGCGCCACGCCGGGCCAGCACCGCGTCGAACAGGCGGCCGACCAGTTGCAGGGCGTAATCCTTGAAGGCCAGGGTCGGGCCGTGGAACAGCTCCATCACCCAGCGGTCGGCGTCGAGCTGCTTGAGCGGGGCGACGGCGGGATGGGCGAAGCCCTGATAGGACTCGAGACAGAGCCGGGGCAGCTCGGCCTCGACCGCGCTGCCTTCCATGAACGGCCGCATCACCCGGGCCGCCAGTTCGGGATAGGACAGGCCGCGCATCGCCCGGATCTCGGCCGGGGAGAAATGGGGCCATTCGCGCGGCAGATACAGGCCGCCATCGCCGGCCAGACCGGCCAGCAACACGTCGTCAAACCCAAAACCCGGCGCAAGGCCGCGCGTACTGACGTAATCCAAGGACAAGGCTCCCGGGGAACTTCTGAAAATGGGCAGGTACACTAGCCCGGATTCTTCCCGCTGTCACGACCGGCGGGCATGCGGGAAAGGCGGGCGCCGCCCGCACCCGCCAAGGGCCGAAGGCCCTTGGATCCCATTCCTGGTTCTTCGCGCTGCCGGCGCCCGCGCCCAAGCCGACAGGTGTGCGCCACGCCCGACCATCGACGGGATCCAAGGGCCTTGCGGCCCTTGGCGGGTGCGGGCAGAGCCCGCTTTTTTCACCGCAGCTTGCGCGAACCGTGGCGGCGGAGATGAACCAGCCGGCGGTAGGTCGGATCGTCCGGGTTCTTCGCCAGCGCCGCCGCCTCGTCGCGATAGCGGCGCAGCGGCAGCGGGGTGAAGTGTTTACGGTCCTGGCCGATCGGGCAGACCTTGGCGCAGATGCCGCAGGGCCAATGGCCCTCGTCGCGCAGGACGATGTGGTGGCGGGTGCATTCGTCCTTGTCGAGATCGCCGAGGATGCCGTCGTCACGGGTGCGGATCGCCCGGGCCGGGCAGGTCTTCTCGCACAGGCCGCACTTGGTGCACAGCTCGTCGGCCAGCAGCGGGTCGGGCGGGATCTCGGCCGAGGTGATCACCGAATTGAGCCGCAGCCGCGGGCCGTATTCCGGCACCAGCAGGTTGCGCGACACTCCGACCGTGCCGAGCCCGGCATATTTGGCGGCGTAGGTGTGGCTGAACGAGCCGAACGGGTTGATCAGCAGCGCCTCCAGGCTGGCATAGCCGTCGCGCGGCAGGCACAGGGTGGGGTGGCCCTGGCGGTTGAGTCCGGTGGCGAGGCGGTAGGCGATCTCGTCGAGCAGCCGGTTCGAGGTGTCGTACATTTCCTGGTAATTGATCGACGGGGTCGATTCGATCACCGGCAGCAGCATCGGCACCCCGACCACGATCACCGAGCGGGCGCCGGGAAAGATCGCCTCGGGGCGGTAATCGGGCGGGACCTCGCCGATCTCGGCCCAGCGTTCGACCGGGGCGAAGCCGACCAGATCGGCGCCGAGCGCCAGCGCCTGGTCGCGCAGGGCCTGCTTCAGCGCCTCGGCCGGGGTCTGGGCGGGACGGGGGAGGGGTTTGACGGCCATCGGGGGGGAAGTCCTCTTGTCGGATCAGGCGAGGGTGGCGGCGTCGAGCGCGGTGGCGAGGTCGGTCCACAGATCCTCGACCGCCTCGATCCCGACCGACAGGCGCAGCAGGTCGTCCGGCACCGGCGAGGTCGGTCCCTCGATGCTGGCGCGGTGCTCGATCAGGCTTTCGACCCCGCCGAGCGAGGTGGCGCGGCGCCACAGCTCCACCCGGGCGGCGGTGGCGATCGCCCGTTCGCGCCCGCCCTTGACCCGGATCGACAGCATGCCGCCGAAGCCGCCGTTCATCTGGCGGGCGGCGATCTCGTGGCCGGGAAAGTCGGGCAGGCCGGGATACAGCACCGCCGCCACCGCCGGATGGGCCGACAGGCGCTCGGCCAGGGTCAGCGCCGAGGCCGACTGGGCCCGCACCCGCAAAAACAGGGTGCGCAGGCCGCGTTGCAGCAGCCAGGCCTCGAACGCGCCGGGCACGCCGCCCTGCTGGACCTGCACCGCCTTGATCGCCGCCCAGAATTCGTCGGCGCGGGCGGCGGTGACGGTGCCGGCGATCACGTCGGAATGGCCGTTGAGATATTTGCTGGCCGAATGCACCACCAGATCGGCGCCCAGGCTCAACGGCCGGGTCAGCACCGGGGTGGCGGCGGTCGAATCCACCGCGAGGCGGGCGCCGGCGGCGTGGGCCAGTTCGGCCAGCGCGGCGATGTCGCTGACCGTCCATAACGGGTTGGCCGGGGTTTCGGCCCAGATCAGCTTGGTCTGGCCCGGCCGCAGCGCCGCCCGCACCGCATCGAGGTCGGCGGTATCGACGAAGCTGACGGTGAGGCCCCAACGGCTGGCCGCCCCGGTCAGCCACGCCCGCAGCGCCCAGTACATCACCCGCCCGACCACCACATGGTCGCCGGGGGCCAGCGCCTGGAACACGGCGGTCGCCGCCGCCATGCCCGAGGCGAACAGCAGGGTGCCGGTGCCGCCCTCCAGCCCGTCGAGGGTGGCGGCGGCGGCGTCGAACGACGGATTGTCGGCGCGGGCGTAACAGCGGCCCCGGCCATAGCCGAGATCCTCGTCCCGCTCGTAGGTGGTGGAGAGATGCAGCGGCGGGATCACCGCCCCGGTCAGCGGGTCGGGATGGCTGGCGGCATGGGCGGCGACGGTTTCGGGGCGGCGGGGATTGCTCATCGGGGGGCCTCGGGCGGGGGAGGGACGGGGAGGGGATCAGATCGCCACGGCGGGGAAGGCCTCGTCGCGCGGCAGCGGGCGGGCGGCGGCGCCCAGTTCGGTCAGCAGCCGGGTCTTCCAGCCGAGCAACTCGCCGTCGAGCCGGTCGCGCGGCCGCGCCAGCGGCAGCGGCAGGTCGAGCCGGATCCGGCCGGGATCGGGCTGCATTACCACCACCCGGTCGGCCAGCACCAGCGCCTCCTCGATGTCGTGGGTGACCAGGATCAGGGTCGGGCGGTCATAGGCCCACAATTCGAGCAGATGGTCCTGCAACCCGGCCCGGGTCAGGGCGTCGAGGGCGGAGAACGGCTCGTCGAGCAGCAGCACCCGGGGCCGCCGCACCAGGGCGCGGGCCAGCGCCACCCGCTGCGCCTGTCCGCCCGACAATTCGCGCGGCCAGTGGGCGCGGCGGTCGAGCAGGCCGACCCGCTCCAGCGCCTGTTCGACCCGCGCGCGGTAGTCGGCGGCGGGCAAAGCGCGGATGCCGAAGCCGACATTGTCCTCGATGCTGAGCCAGGGCATCAGCCGGGGCTCCTGGAACACCACCGCGACGTCGGGATGGGGTTCGGCGATCGGGGCGCCGTCGAGGGCGATCCGCCCGCGCGACGGCGCGTCGAGCCCGGCGATCAGCCGCAGCAGGGTGCTCTTGCCGCAGCCCGAGCCGCCGACGATGGCGAGGATCTCGCCGGCCGGAATCGACAGGGTCAGGCCGGACAGCGCCAGCGTGCCGTTGGGGTAGCGCTTGTCGAGTTGGGTCAGGGTCAGCATGGCGCGCTCATTTCGCCGGGGTGAAGGAATCCTGCCAGGTCAGCAGGCGGGCGGACAGGGCGGCGAGCAGGCTGTCGCTCAGTTTGCCGAGCAGGGCGAAGGCGACGATCGAGGCCAGGATCACCGCCGGCCGTCCGGTCTGCTGGCCATCGACCAGCAGGAAGCCCAGCCCCTGCTCGGCGCCCATGAACTCGGCGGCGACCACGAACATCCAGCCCAGCCCGAGGCCGGCGCGCAGGGCGACCAGATAGCTCGGCAGGGTGGCCGGCAGCAGGATCCGGGTGATCATCTCGCGGAGGCTGAAGCGCAGGCTGCGGCCGACCTCGACCAGCTTGCGATCGACCCCGAGGATCGCCGCGCCGAGGCTGAGATAGATCGGGAAGAACACCCCGACCGCGATCAGCGTCACCTTCGAGGTCTCGAAAATGCCGAACCACAGGATGAACAGCGGCACCCAGGCGATCGAGGGGATGTTGCGCAGCGCCTGAAGGGTCGGGTCGAGCAGCCGCCGCGCCAGCGGCCAATAGCCGCTGAGGGCGCCGAACAGGGTGCCGGCGGCGACGCCGAACAGGAAGCCGAGCGCCACCCGTTGCAGCGTCGCCAGCACATGCGGCCCCAGTTCGCCGCTTTGGGCCAGCGCGGCCAGGGTGGCGAGGATCCGCGACGGGGTCGGCAGCAGCCGGTCATCGGCCCAGCCGAGGGCGACCACCGCTTCCCAGCCGAACGCCAGCCCGAGCGGCAGGATCAGGCCGAGGGCGAGGCCGCCCGCCGCCCGGCCGGCGCCGCGCCGCCCGGGCGCCGCCGCCAGCACGGCGGCGGGAGCGGTCAGGGCGCCGCCCATCTCACTTCACCCCCAGGCGGGCGCCGAAGGACGGCTCGATCAGCGCGGCGGCGGTGGCGGGGACATCGACATTGGCCGGGATCACCCCGGCCTGCTGGAGGGCCAGCCCGGCCTGGGTGATGGTGTCGCGCTGACGCTCGCCGATCGCGGCGGTGGCGAGATCGGTGCGTTCAAGCTGGCGGGCGGCGACCGCCTCGCTCAGCTTGGCCTGCTCGACGATCACCCGCTTCAGCTCGGCCGGATTGGCCTGGGCGAAGGCGCGGGCGCGCTCATAGGCGCGGATCACCGCCTCGACCAGCTCGGGATGGGCGGCGGCGAACGCCTCGCGGGTGTTGAGCACCCCCCAGGTGTTGAGGTCGGGATTGCGGTAGAAGATGTGGGCGTGATCCTCCAGCTCGGCCTGGGCGAACAGCGGATCGAGCCCGGCCCAGGCATCGACATCGCCCTTGGCCAGGGCCAGCCGCCCGTCCTGATGCTGCAACAGCACCAGCTTGATGTCCTTTTCGCCGAGGCCGACCCCGGCCAGGGCGCGGATCAGGAACACATGCGGATCGGTGCCGCGCGTCGCCGCCACCCGCTTGCCCTTGAGGTCGGCGACACCCTGGACCGGCGAGCCGTCGCGGGTCAGCAGCGCGGTCCATTCCGGCCGGGAATAGACATAGATCGACTTGACCGGATTGCCGTTGATGCGGGCCAGCAGCGCCGCCGAACCGGCCGACGAGCCGAAATCAAGGCTCTGGGCATTGAGGAATTCCAGCGCCTTGTTCGAGCCCTGCGACAGCACCCAGCGCACCTTGACGCCGTCCTTGGCCAGCTCTTCCTCCAGCCAGCCCTTTTCCTTCAGCACCAGACTGACCGGGTTGTAATAGGCGTAATCGATGCGGACCTCCTCGACCTTGTCGGCGGCGAGGGCGGGGGCGGCGAGGCCGACCAGGGCGAGCAGGCCAACGGCCAGCGGGCGAAGACGGGACAACATCGGAGACGCTCCGTTCTGACGGGGGGAACCGGAGGCCGACCCTAGTCAGCGCCCCGATCCGGGTCAAGAACAAAGCCACTAGAATAGTAGATAAGTAGCTAATAGGGGCAGGGCGGTCGGGCCAGCTCGCGTCCCGGGCGGGGCTGCCGCCCCGCACCCCGCCCGGAGGCTGTCGCCTCCGGACCTCCCCCCTTTTTGGGGGGGAGTTCATCATGGATTGACCAGGGGCTCTTTTCCGTCATGCGCGGACTTGATCCGCGCATCCATGGGAGCCGCTGACACAGGGATGGCCGGGTCAAGCCCGGCCATGACGAGGAAAACAAAGGGGGTCCGGGGCATCGCCCCGGCCGGGTGCGGGCGGGAGCCCGCCAATGCAAACGCCCCTCTCCCGGGTGGGAGAGGGGCGCGCAGCATACGCAACTGACGTCGAGGCTTACTCGGCCGCGTCCGACAGGCCGGCGAAGCGGCGCAGCAGGGCGAAGCGGCGCTTGATCGCGTCCTCGGCGTGGTGGACCAGATGGTCGTACCGCTCCGGATTGGCCCGCTGGACCATCTGGAAGCGGGCCTCGCCCTTCATGAAGTCGGCGAGGCTGCCCGACGGTTCCTTCGAGTCGAGGGACAGCGGGTTCTCGCCGGCGGCGAACTTGCGCGGATCCCAGCGGAACAGCGGCCAGTAGCCGGCGTCCACCGCCATCTTCTGCTGATGCAGCCCGTTCGACAGGTCGTAGCCGTGGGCGATGCAGTGGGCATAGGCGACGATCAGCGACACGCCGGGGTAGGACACCGCGTCCTGGAAGGCGCGGACGGTCTGGACGTCGCGGGCGCCGAAGGCGACGTTGGCGACGTAGACGTCCCCGTAGGCCATCGCCATCATGCCGAGATCCTTCTTCGGCAGCGACTTGCCGGCGACGGCGAACTTGGCGGCGGCGCCGATCGGGGTGGCCTTCGACTGCTGGCCGCCGGTGTTGGAATACACCTCGGTATCCATCACCAGGATGTTGACGTTGCGGCCGGAGGCGAAGATGTGGTCGAGGCCGCCATAGCCGATGTCATAGGCCCAGCCGTCGCCGCCGACGATCCACACCACCTTCTCGCTGAGGTAGTCGGCGACCTGTTCCAGCCGGCGGGCGCGCGGGTCGTCGAGGCCGGACAGGATCCGGCGCAGGTCGTCGATGCGGGCACGCTGGGCGGCGACCGCCACCTCGCTGTCCTCGACGGCATGGGCCAGTTCGTTGACCAGCTTCTCCGGCAGCTTGCCATCGGTGGCGAGGCTGGTCAGCAGCAGCTTGGCGTGGGTCTTGTGGTTGTCGAGGCCGAGGCGGAAGCCGAAGCCGAACTCGGCATTGTCCTCGAACAGCGAGTTCGACCAGGTCGGGCCCCGGCCTTCGCTGTTGCAGGTGTAGGGGGTGGTCGGCAGGTTGCCGCCATAGATCGACGAGCAGCCGGTGGCGTTGGCGATCATCAGGCGGTCACCCCACAGCTGCGACATCAGCTTGAGGTAGGGGGTCTCGCCGCAGCCCAGGCAGGCGCCCGAGAACTCGAACAGCGGCTGGAGGAACTGGGCGGTCTTGACGGTCGGCGCGCCGAGCTTTTCCTTGTCGACCTCGGGCAGGGTCAGGAAGAAGTCCCAGTTGGCGGCCTCGGCCTCCAGCAGCGGGATCTTGTCTTCCATCTTGAGGGCGCGGCGCGACGGGTCGGTCTTGTCCTTGCCGGGGCAGACCTGGACGCACAGGGTGCAGCCGGTGCAATCCTCGGGCGCGACCTGGAGCAGATACTGGCTGCCCTTGAACTCGCCGCCACGGTAATCGGCATGCTTGAACCCGGCCGGGGCGTTGGCCAGCGCGTCCGGCTCGGCCACCTTGGCGCGGATCGCGGCGTGCGGGCAGACCATCACGCACTTGTTGCACTGGATGCAGGGGGCGGTGTCCCACACCGGGATCTCGGCGGCGA
This sequence comes from Phaeospirillum tilakii, assembly GCF_042683125.1. NCBI lineage: Bacteria > Pseudomonadati > Pseudomonadota > Alphaproteobacteria > Rhodospirillales > Rhodospirillaceae > Phaeospirillum > Phaeospirillum tilakii. The sequence continues at coordinate 2,300 of NZ_JBHUIY010000024.1, read as the reverse complement.
TGTTGCGCCGCTCGAACCGGGCGGTGCCGGTCGGCCAGGTGCCATCGACCGGGAAGCACGACACCGGCAGCAGGTCGCCCCGGTTGGCCAGCATCGGCGCGGTGACGTTCTTGACGAAGGCGGGGGCATCGTCCGGCACCATCGGCGGGCGGGTGCGGTTGGCGGTGACCCGGCCGGGGATGGTCACTTCCTGGAGGTACTCCAGGCTGCTGTCCACCGCGGCGAAGTTCTTGAGGACCAGCTTTTCCGACTTGCGGCCGTAGGTCTTCTTGATCGCTTCCTTGATGTGGGCGATCGCCTCGTCGCGCGGCAGCACGCCGGAGAGGGCGAAGAAGCAGGTCTGCATGATGGTGTTGATGCGGTTGCCCATCCCGGCGGCCAGGGCCACCTTGCGGGCGTCGATCACATGCAGCTTGAGCTTCTTTTCGAGGATTTCCTCCTGCACCTCGCGCGGCAGGTGATCCCACACCTCGTCCTTGTCATAGGGCGAGTTGAGCAGGAACTTGGCCCCCGGCGCGGCGTAGCGCAGCACGTCGTACTTGTCGAGGAAGACGAAGTGGTGGCAGGCGACGAAATCGGCCTCGTCGAGCAGGTAGGCCGACTGGATCGGATCGTTGCTGAAGCGCAGGTGCGAGATGGTGATCGCGCCCGACTTCTTCGAATCATAGACGAAATAGCCCTGGCCCTGGAAGCCGGCGTTCTCGGCGATGATCTTGATCGAGTTCTTGTTGGCGCCGACCGTGCCATCGGCGCCGAGGCCGAAGAACACCGCCCGCTTGACGCCGGGATGGTCGAGGCGGAACTCGGGATCGACCGGCAGCGACAGCTGGGTGACGTCGTCGATGATGCCGACGGTGAAATGCGGCTTGGGCTGGGGCTTGGCGAGTTCGTCGAACACCGCCTTGACCATCCCCGGGGTGAATTCCTTCGAGGCGAGGCCATAGCGGCCGCCGATCACCACCGGATCGGTCGCGGTCGGGCGCTGGCCGGCGGCCTTGGCCTCGTGCAGCGCGGCGACGACGTCCTGGTAGAGCGGCTCGCCCACCGCGCCCGGCTCCTTGCTGCGGTCGAGCACGGCGATGGCGCGGGTGGTGGCGGGCAGGGCCGAGATCAGCGCGTCAACCGAGAACGGACGGTAGAGGCGGACCTTGATCACGCCGACCTTCTCGCCCTTGGCGGTCAGCGCGGTGACGGTCTCGTGGACGGTCTCGGCGCCCGAGCCCATCAGCACGATCACCCGCTCGGCATCGGGGGCGCCGTAATAATCGAACAGCCGGTAGCGGCGCCCGGTCAGGGCCGCGAAGCGGTCCATCTGCGCCTGGACGATGCCGGGACAGGCATCGTACCAGCGGTTGCGGGCTTCCTGCATCTGGAAGAAGGTGTCGGGATTCTGCGAGGTGCCGCGCAGGGTGGGGTGATCGGGCGACAGCGCGCGGGCGCGATGCGCCGCCACCGCGTCGGGGTCGATCAGCGACAGCAGATCCGCGTCGGTCAACTCCTCGATCTTGGTCACCTCGTGCGAGGTGCGGAAGCCGTCGAAGAAATGCAGGAACGGCACGCGCGAGAGCAGGGTCGAGGCGTGGGCGATCGCGGCGAGGTCGTGGGCTTCCTGGCCCGAGCCCGAGGCCAGCATGGCGAAGCCGGTCTGGCGGCAGGCCATCACGTCGGAATGATCGCCGAAGATCGACAGGGCATGGGTCGCCAGCGTGCGCGCGGTGACGTGCATGCAGTAGCTGGTGAGCTCACCCGCGATCTTGTACATGTTGGGGATCATCAACAGCAGGCCCTGGCTGGCCGTGAAGGTGGTCGCCAGCGCGCCCGACTGCAACGCGCCATGGACCGCGCCGGCGGCGCCGCCCTCGTGCTGCATCTCGGCCACTTCCAGGACCTGGCCCCAGATGTTCTTCCGCCCTTCCGCCGACCATTGATCGGCCAGCTCTCCCATCGTCGAGGAAGGGGTGATCGGATAGATCGCCGCCACCTCGCTGACCCGGTAAGCCACCGAGGCGCACGCCTCGTTGCCATCGACCGTGATCAAAGCCCTCTCTGTCATTTCTTGTCCCGTTTGTTTGCACTGCCGGTCCCCGCGCCGCCGCCAAGGGGGCGGGCGGAGCGCAGGGAGCGGCAGCATAGTCAAGGCAACGGTGCCGAAGCAAGTCCCTTACTCAAAAGCTAGAGCGCGTTGACATTCATTTGGTCCAGATGAATGCGCTGACGAGGCTGAGGAAGGACAAGAAGGCCCTTGGCGTCTGGTCGTAGCGGGTGGCAATGCGCCTGAAGTGCTTGATCTTGAGGAAGAA